>JBMLPO010000101.1:0-6975 GCA_049242065.1 Bacteroidia bacterium | reverse complement strand
CGCCTGCTTTTAAAAATACTTTACTAAATCTTTTCAATTCTTTTAAAGGACGTGTGCTGCTTCCCACTAAGTCTTGAACATATAACTGTATAATTTCAGAACCATCAGTTTTACCGGAATTAGTTACTTCAATGCAGGCTTCGATGCGCTCATCAGCAGTAAAAGAATTTTTATTTAACTGAAGATTTGAATATTTGTAATTGCTATAACTCAAACCATAACCAAATGGATAAAGAGGTGTGTTTTCAATATCTAAATACTTTGAAGTGTATTTAGAATTATTATCAAATGGGCGACCTGTATTTTTCGCTGCATAATAAATGGGAACCTGACCTACACTCCTAGGGAAACTCATGGTAATTTTTCCTGATGGATTGTAATCGCCAAACAAAACACTACAAATGGCAGGTCCTGATTGGGTGCCTAAGAACCATGTTTCTAAAATAGCTGGAATGTTCTTGTCTTCCCATGATAAGGCCAAGGGTCTTCCATTACTTAATAAAAGTACTATGGGTTTACCCAATGCATGAATTCTTTTTAATAATTCTTGTTGGTTTTGAGGAATGCTAATATCGGAACGACTAGCAGCTTCACCCGACATGCCTTCTGATTCACCTAATGCCATAACAATGATGTCTGATTTAGCAGCTGCTTCCATTGCTTCGTTTAACATCTCTTCTTTAGAACGCTTATCTATGAACTCTTCTATATGCATCTTTTTAATCAAAACCGTATCATCTGTTACATTGGCTCCCATAGCATAGAACAATTCGGCTTTACCTGCAGTGCGTGCTACAACAGCATCCCATAAATTTTTAGATTGCATCCAATTTCCAGCTCCACTCCAGTTGCCAATTAAATCTCTTTTGTTTTTTACAAATGGACCAATGAATGCAATTTTACCTGCTGTTGTTAATGGTAATAAGTTGTTTTCATTCTTCAATAAAACAATTGATGCCTTTGCAACTTCTTCAGCAGTTTGCAAATTTGAAGGAGTCATGATAGCCGTTTTTGCATATTTAATATTAGCGTACCTGTAAGGGTCTTCAAATAATCCCAATTGCCATTTTGCATCCAATATTCTATAAACCGCATTGTCTATATCTTCAATTTTTACTTCTTTGTTTTCAATGGCTTTTTTTAGATAGGTATTGTAAACTGCACCTTGCATGTCCATATCAATTCCTGCATTAATAGCTGCAACACCTGCTTCATATTCATTGGCAACGTTACCATGATTCACCATTTCATTGATTGCGGTATAATCAGTTACAACAAACCCTTTGAATCCCCATTGTTTTCTTAACAAATCATTCATTAACCAATTATTTGCAGTAGCAGGTACTCCATTGATTTCATTAAATGAGCTCATCACACTTGCTGCACCAGCATCAATAGCTGCTTTATAAGGAGGTAGGTATACATTGAACATATTTTGCATACTCATGTCAACTGTATTGTAATCTCTTCCTGCAACAGGAGCACCATACAATGCAAAATGTTTCACACAACTAAGTATGGTTTCTTTACTTTTTAAATCCGTTCCTTGGTATCCTCTCACTTTAGCTCTTGCAATTGCAGAACCCAAACAAGGATCTTCTCCTGAACCTTCTGCAACTCTTCCCCAGCGAGGGTCGCGAGCAATATCAACCATTGGAGAGTAAGTCCAATGTAAACCATCTGCACTTGCTTCTAGTGCAGCTATTTTAGCAGATTTTTCAGAAAGCAATGTATCCCAAGCACATGATTCTCCTAATGGAATAGGGAATATGGTTTTATGACCATGTATCACATCATACCCAAATAATAAAGGAATTCTCAATCTTGATTTCATTGCCAAATCCTGTAATTTTTTGGTGTATTCAGGTGTATAGGCATTAAAGATATTACCGCACTTACCAGTCATGATATCCTGCTTGTAGGTATCACGCATAACAGGACCTGTAACCGACATATCAGAAGTGTACAAAGTCAATTGACCTAATTTTTCTTCTAAGGTCATTTTTGCCAAAAGTTCTTTTAAGAAACTTTCCTTGTCTTGATTTTTTCTTGGTTTATTTTGAGCGTAAATAATTTGAGCTCCTAATAACAAAATGCTGAGTATGGTATATTTTATTTTCATGTTATTTTGTAATAGCAGGTGATACAAATCCCAATTTTTTCAATCCATTTTGAATGTCTTTATTTTTCATAAAAACATCCCATATGAGTGAGGTACGGTAGTTTTCAATCATAACTATTATGGGTCCTTGGTCTATAGCGAGGTAGGATTCTGCTGTCCAATTTTTACTTTCATTAAAGGCATCTACAAATCCATATGCTCCCCAGATATCTTTTCCTTTATCAAAATAAAAATGTTTTAGCGCAGCCATACTTTCTTTAGGTGTATAAGGAAAGGCTGATAATGCTGCAGTAGGACTAATTACTCCCAAATCGTTGTCTGGAGAATGAGCATTATATCCTTCGTGGTTATCGCTGGCAGTAAGACCCCAGCAGTTTTTTCCATATCCTTTGAATTGATTGGGATTGATTACACAGTGTTTGTAATTGATTAAAGTATGATTCAAATTCTGTTGCCAGTAATCTGCGTATTGATCTTTTAATCCTCTAGGGTCTAATCCCAAAAATGAATAATGAGAAAAGAACAATGGACCTCCATAAGGGAAACCCAATTGCAAAGGAATATCATAATATGATTTTCCATTTTTGAAGAAGCTACCACTTGCCCATCCTTGATGATAAACTTCTGGTTTTATGGCATAGTTTTTTGATGATGCAGCTAAAACAAATGCAATCAAACATTCATTCCAACCATGAATAGAGAAGTTCATGCTCCAACCATGATTAGGACTCCAGTGCCAATAGAGGGCATTTTGATTTTGTGTATACCAGTTCCATTCTGCTGCATCCCAAAGCCAACTAATTCTATTTCTTAATTCTTCTTCTTTGGGATTATTTGCATTAAAATATTCTTTGGCCGCAATTAATCCTGCGAATAGGTATGCAGATTCAACGATATCTCCTCCATCATCTTTTCTGCTAAATGGAATTGTTTTGCCTGTTTCACCATTTAGCCAATGAGGAAATATTCCATGGTAATGATTCGCTTTTTCGAGGAATTTTACCATTTTAATCAAATGTTTTACTGCGGTATCTCTGCCAATCCAATTACGTTGAACAGCTACAATGGTTGCCATGATTCCAAAGCCAGTGCCTCCAGTTGTTACTACTTCGTTTCCATAATCATAAGCAATATTACTTCTCTCTCTTGCCATACCGCTTACAGGATGGGCAAATTCCCAGAAGTACTTGAAGCTTTGTTTTTGAACGATATCCAATAATATAGAATCATTTTTGATATCATTTTGAATGGGAGCATGATAAATTGATTTGTTCTCCTGAGCATATGAACAGCTCATCACAAACAAACTAAAAATAGTAAAGAGTAAATATTTAAGCTTGATCAACATCTTGTTTTAATTTAAATATGGACTAGTAAATCCGCATTTTTTCATGCCTTGTTTTACTTCTGGACAGCTCATGAATAGATTCCAACAAAGTCCTGTTCTATAGTTTTCAATCATGACAATTATGGGTCCTTGGTCGATGGCCAAAAAGGAATTGGCAAACCATTGATCATTGAGATTAATGGCATCTACAAATCCTTGTTCCTTAAACATTTTATCACCCAATTTATAATAAAAGAATTTGAGGGCTCTCATCGATTGTTCTGGTGTATACGGCATGGCACTCAAAGCAGCAGTTGGACTAATTACTCCTAAGTCGTTATTGGGTTCATGAGCAGCATAACCGCTGTAGTTGTTATCAGAGGCTGTGAGTCCCCAACATTGGTTACTGTATCCATAATGTTTTTTAGGATTGACAACACAATGAGTATAATTGATTAAAGTATGGTTTAAGTTTTGTTCCCAATAATCTGCGTATTGATCTTTGAGTTGATTTGGATTGATGCCAAGAAATGAATAATGTGAGAAAAATAAGGGACCACCATTTGATGGCCCTAAAGGAAGTTTAAACCCATAGTAGTTCGAACCATTTTTAAATCCTCCATTTCTAGTCCATCCAGAATGATAAACGCTTGCAGGGATTGAATCAGTAGGAGAGGAGGCCGCCATAATATAAGTGATAAGACATTCATTCCATCCCCTGATTTGCATATTCATAGCCCAACCTAAATTGGCACTCCAGTGCCAGTATAAAACTTGTTCGTTTGATTTTCTGAACCAGCTCCATTCTACCCCTTGATAAAGGGCATTGATTTTATTTCTAATTCCAGTTTCAAGTGCATTTGAGCCATCAAAATATTGGCGAGCGGTTAATAAACCTTGCATTAAGTAAGATGTTTCAACTAAGTCGGCGCCATTGTCTTTACTGCTAAATGGAATGGCAACTCCACTTGCGCCATTGAGCCAATGTGGAAATGCACCATGAAATTTCTGACATTTATTGGTCATGAAATCGAGCATGACATCTAACTTGTTGGCTGCTTCGTTGCGTGTGATATAATTTCTGGAAGCGGCAACTACCATTGCCATGATTCCAAATCCAGTGCCACCTGAGGTAACAATATCTCCGGAAGAATTTCTTTCTCTGGCCATACCTGAAACAGGATGTCCATAGTCCCAAAAATACTTGAAGGTTCTTTTTTGAACGATATCAAGTAACTCATCATCACTAACTCGTGGGAATTTATCAGTGGTGTCTAATTGGGTAGTAAATGCATAACACAAATTACTACTCATTCCTACTGCAGATTTTGATTGCAGTTTGTATATCAAACAAAGAGTATATTTTGTAAAAGTGTTTAAAGTACTTGGTCTAATCTCAAGTACAGTATCAGCTTCAATTAATGAATAAGTATAAGCTACTTTAGCTGATTTATCATCTAGAAAGTTAATTCCAGTTGAAAGGGTATTGGTATCTATCTTATCTGTGAAGCTTAAACGAATCACAGGATTTAAATTGATGTCTCTGTATGGAGCTCTTAGAATTCCATTGATATTGGTAAGGGTACAGGTAAAACTTTTTGGCTTTTCTGGTTCTGGACTTGGAGTACTTATTTTTTGCTTAATACATGAATATTGGATATTCATGAATAGGAATAAAAAAGTTAAAAGAATTACTTGGTTTGTTTTCATTGGTTTGTTTTAAAAACCACAGACTCTCCCAAGGGAGTCTGTGGTTTAGTTTTATTGAAAGAAATTATCTTCCAACGTTTTCTAAATCATACAATGCAGTCACATCTGCATCAGCAAGAGCTTTGTTGTAAACACGGAATTCGTCCAAAGCACCGGTGTAATTTAACATCCAAGTTTCTGGAGCACTCCATGGAGCACCTAAATTGTTTTGGTATCCACCAATAACAAATTTGTTTGCTTTGATAAAGTTTGCATTTCCAAGTGGAGCACCACCTGCAGCAGGATCACTTCCAAATCTATCGGTGATACTAGCCGGTAAAGTCATTTTAGCACCATTCATATACATATAGAATTTAGAACTTGCAGCATCATATGAGAATACAATGTGGTTCCATTTTCCGTATGCATTAGGAAGCATATTGGTACCATTGAATTCAATCCATTGTTCTTTCCACTCAGGAGCATCATTCTTTTCGAAATGTACTTTACAGAACATAGAATCAGAAGGGCGACCTTCAATTAAGAAGAAGAAATTACCCCAGAAAGCGCTGTCTTTAGATAACATGAAAACAGATTGTGCACCACCATCATGTTTTTCAGTTTTCATCCAGAATGCTACTGTAAAACTTTTTAAAGCTGGTAAAGCTGTACCTGCGCTGCTGTAGGCTGCAAATGCACCTGAAGCACCTTGGTATGCTTTTCCTTTTTTACCAGTTACCAATGTAGCACCTGTTGCAACACCAGCAAGGTTTTGTTTTGATTCATTGAAGTTTTCATCGAAACTCCATTTTGAAACTAAATTAGCCGAAGCTACTTCGTCTGAAGAATTGTAACCTCCAATTGCTGGAAGTGATACGTCTGTTTTTTTCTCGTCTTTACAAGCTGTAAAAGTTGTGATACCCGCAACTGTTGCGAACATCAGCATTTTGCTAATTGTTTTTTTCATAAAAACTGTTTGGTTTTTGTTTAATGGTTATGTTAATAATTGGGATTTTGGGTCAATTTTCCACCGCTTAAGTCTATTTGTCTTTGCGGAATTGGGTAAAGTTCATGTTTGCCATCTACAAATGGAATGCCCGCTGCTCTAAGTACTGTGCCAGCTCTACCAGTTCTTCTTAAATCAAACATTCTATCGTGTTCCATGGCCATTTCAACTCTTCTTTCTCTGTACACTGCATCTCTAAGTTCAGATATTGTAATTGCATTTGTATTAGAAAGTCCTGCTCTTTTTCTGATCATATTTAATGATGCCCTTGCATCTGCAGTATCACCTAATTCAACAGAGGCTTCTGCATGTATTAAATAAATTTCACCTAAACGTACCACGCGTAAATTTTTATTGGTTTCATTGTCATTTCCATTAAAGGTCTCCATGGTTTTACTGATATAACATTTATAGTTATATCTTGGATTGGGTGCAGCGGGATTGGTCACAAATCCATCCCATAAAGTTTGACCAGAAAAAATAATTGTTGCATCTTTTCTTACATCACCAGGCTCATAAGCATCCACTAATTTTTGTGAAGGAGTATTGAAGCCCCAACCTAATCCTCCTGCGCCTCTAGGAGCTTGTACAACAAAATATCCAACTAAACCTTTATTTGGGTCTGTTCCTTTTCCATTAATCTCCCACAAAGATTCACTATTAAATTCTCCGCTTTCTTTCCAAATGCTTGCATAATCATTCACCAATGAATAAGTGCCAGAAGTGATTAATTGCTTACTCATGTTTTGTGCAAATGCCCAATCTTTTTGATACAAGGCAACTTTTGCTAAAAGGCCCATTGCAGCCCCTCTAGTAGGTCTTCCTAAATCA
>JBMLPO010000100.1:0-9944 GCA_049242065.1 Bacteroidia bacterium | reverse complement strand
ATAAACAGAATTTGGGATATGGTAGGGCTCATAACAAGGCTTTACAACAGGTAGTAAATGATTATGATTACCACTTGGTGCTCAATCCTGATATTGAATTTGAGCCAATGGTGATTAGTAAAATGTTGAATTATTTAGAAACAAAACCCAATATTGGTTTATTGATGCCAAAGGTTTTGTATGAAGATAGGCAAATTCAGTATTTATGTAAAATGCTCCCTACACCTTTCGATTTGATCATGCGTAGGTTCATCCCTGGATTTTTGAAATCAATTTTTGAAAGTCGTTTGCAGCAATATGAACTCAAACACAAAGACTACAATCAGATCATGGAAGTTCCTAATTTATCAGGATGTTTTATGTTGATGAGGTGTGCTGCATTAAAAACGGTAGGTTTTTTTGATGAACGATTTTTTATGTATTTAGAGGATACAGATTTGAGTCGAAGAATCAATGAGTATTACCAAACCATTTATTATCCTGAGGTTACTATCATACATCATTTTGAAAAGGGTTCATACAAAAGTTTCAAATTATTAAAATACCATATTGTTTCTGCCTTTAGGTATTTTGGTAAATATGGTTGGTATTTCGATACCGTAAGAGATACCATCAATAGCACGATGAAGGGAGAAATAAGCAAATGAAAATCTCTGTCATTACAGCTGTTTACTATAACAAAACCTATATTCATGATGCCATTCAATCGGTGCTTTCACAGAAGAATGTTGATATTGAATATATCATTGTTGATGGTGGTTCAAAAGATGGTACAGTAGAGATTGCATTGTCTTATGGCAATCAAATCAACAAGTTTATCTCTGAACCTGATAATGGTGTTTATGATGCCTTAAACAAGGGCATTGCTATGGCAACTGGTGATATCATTGCAATGTTACATTCCGATGATTTTTATACCCATGACCTGGTATTGTCGCAAGTAGTTGAGGCTTTTGAAAACACTGATTGCGAAGCGGTATATTCCAACTTGTATTATGTTGATGGAAAAAATACCAATAAAATAGTACGTGTTTGGGACAGTGGTAGTTTTCCTCCAAGCGACTTTTATAAAGGTTGGATGCCTCCTCATCCTGCTTTTTTTGTTAGAAGAGCTGTGTATGAAAAATATGGGGCATTTAATACTTTATTGAAAAGTTCTGCTGATTATGAATTGATGTTGAGGTTGATTTTGCGACACCAAATTAATATTGCTTATATCCCTAAATTTTTTGTAAAAATGAGAACAGGTGGAGCAAGTAATAGGAGTTTTATCAATAGGCTGAAAGCGAATATTGAAGACCGAAAGGCTTGGCAACTCAATCAATTGAAACCTCGATGGTATACGCTGATTTTGAAACCATTTATTAAGGTTTTTCAATACCGTTTTTTTAGTTATTTCACTACCCAAAACTCCATTTAATCCTGTAATAATTCTGCATCTATTTTATCAAGAATACTTGCATCTACATGGATGTCAAATTTCCTTGCATACAATGTGCTTTCAGGAAGTTCTTGTATTTGTTTCCAATCTTCCAATTGCATACATCCTGGTAATTGATAACTCGAAAACCAACCTACTTGATAGATTTCGGTATGATTCCAGTTGGCAAAAGTAGTATTGGCTAAAACTTGAAAATCCCTTCGTTTCTGAAGTTCTGGGATGATGCTATGGAACATGGTCTCATCTGGACAAAATGTATCGTGGTGATAGTGGTAATAGTCGGGATGATTGTCCATAAACGCTAAAATCTCCTCTAAGATTTGAGTAGAAAGGGTCCACCAAGTATCACCACCATGTGGACTCAAATATTGCGGATATACTCTCTTTTTGGTGATTTTCTTTAGGATATCAGCCCTACCTCTGAGCACACAAATAATGGTTTTAACGATGTTTTTGAAGCTATAAAACTCCTTGTTATACAAAGAAGGTATGACATATAAATCTCCTTTTTTTGCAGATAAATCAACCTTGTAAAAGTTCAATCTCAAGAGTCCATTATTAAGCCAAATAGGGTTGGGAAGACTAAAGATATTGATGAATTCGGCTCCAGAATTTCTTTTGAAATAATCGTAAATATAGGCGTTCGATTTTACTGGATAATCTTGACCACTCATTAAAATACAATAACCAGGTTTGGCTTTTGTATCTACCAATTTATATAAAGCTAATGTGGCGTTTACAGTACCAATATCGCACCATTTCGATTCTATTCTATCAGCATCTGGCACATATTGAACTCGACTTGAATCTGGAATAATATCTTTAAAAGGTTTGATATTGGAGTTTTTATCGATATGAATATAGATGCTGCTATGCTCAAATGAAATGCGATCTACAAGCCTTTTAAGTTGTTCAGGATTTTTGTGGGCTATCAATAGATAATGTAAATGCATATTCTCAAAAATAGGAATTTTAACTCAAGCAAAACTCAAGTAATTTTATATTTTTGTCGCATATTCTAAATCACATGGACGTATACTCAAATAAAGCCCCAGAGCCAGTTGGACATTATCCTCATGCTAAGCGAGTTGGAAATCTCTTGTTTTTATCGGGAGTTGGTCCACGCGAAAAAGGAACCAAAAAAATTCCAGGTGTTGAATTGGGTGAAAATGGTGAAATCTTATCTTACGATATTGCCGTGCAATGCCATTCGGTTTTTAATAATATCAAAATGATCTTGGAAGATGCTGGTAGCAGTTGGGATAAAATTGTGGATGTAACAGTATTCTTAACCAATATGAAAGATGATTTTCCTATTTACAATAAGATATGGGCAGAGTACTTCAAAGTTGATCCGCCCTGCAGAACCACTTTAGAAATCAATTGCCTGCCTACACCAATTGGAATTGAATTAAAAGTTATTGCCACTATCGACTAAATCGCAACAACATTCGCATTTTTGGGTGATTGGAATTTTCCATTTACACAAGCAATGATTTCTTTTTTAAGTACCTCACTTAAGTTTCTTCTGGCGTATTGCCTGTAACTAACCATGCTGATTTCTCTAACAGGAACAGGGTTTTTAAACTGTCTCAATTGCTTTTTTCTTGCTGCGTTAAAATCTAAGGTGGCTAATTTGGGAACAATGGTTATGCCTTCATTTACCTCAACAATTCTTAAAAGAGATTCAATACTTCCGGCTTCATAATTCAATTGCCTACCTAAATCCTGTTTTTGTAATTCACATAAATTGAGCATCTGTGTGCGCAGGCAATGTCCCTCTTCTAAAAGCCAAAGTCGGTTGATGTCTAAATCGTTTGGTAACAAAAATTGTTTGTTGAGTTTGTTTTCTTTTTTAGAAACAAATACCTCAAAAGGCTCATAAAACAAAGGTTCTTCTGTATAAGCATCAAGGTTTAATGGAGTAGCAAGAATGCCAATATCAATCAGGTCTTTCTCTAAATGCGACAAGATTTCTGCAGTGCTAATTTCGAATAAATTCAAGTGGACATCAGGATATTTTTTCAAAAAATTATTCAAGAATAATGGAAGTAAATAGGGGGCGAGAGTTGGTATGATTCCCATCCTCAATTCTCCTTTTATTTCCTTTTTAATTCCATTGCTAATTTCTTTTAATGCTGATGACTCTCTTAAAACAATGCGCGCTTGTTGTATAATTTCTTTACCAGCATCGGTAGGACAAACAGGTTGCTTACTTCTGTCAAATAATAAAAGACCCAATTCTTCTTCTAGTTTTTTGACCATCATACTGAGTGTAGCTTGAGTTACAAAACAGGCATCAGCTGCTTTTGCAAAATGACGGTGTTGGTCGATGGCAACGATGTATTCTAATTGTTGTAAATTCATCTAATAGATTTTATCTATGCAAAGATAGAAAATATCAGTTTGATTGAACAATAAAATTCAAGGAGTTTTGCCTTCGAAAATTATTTAAAACATATGCAAAATAGAATCTTATCAATTGGGAATGCGTTTCCTGAGTTCAACAAAAAATCTGTAGTATCTATTGAAAAGGGCAAGGAGTTTGCCGACATCTCTTCACACGACCACAAGAAAGAGGGGAAATGGATGGTGATGTTTTGGTGGCCAAAAGATTTCACATTTGTTTGTCCGACCGAAATAGCTGAATTCAATAAACACTTTTTAGATTTCAGCGACCGTGATGCCATTTTATATGGTGCTTCAACCGATTCAGAGTTTGTACATGCTGCTTGGAGAAATAACCACAGCGATTTAAAAGAGCTTCGTTTTCCTATGATTGCAGATACTTCAAAATCTTTAGCGGAAGAATTAGGTATTTTATCAGCAGATGAAAAAGTAGCTTATAGAGCAACATTTATTGTGGATCCAGAAGGAATCATTCGTTGGGTTTCTGTGAATGATTTAAGTGTGGGTCGTAATGTAAACGAAGTATTACGTGTATTGGATGCATTACAAACAGATGAATTGTGTCCGTGTAATTGGGTTAAAGGCGAAGAAACTATTCAAGCATAATGGAAACTTTAATGCAAAACGAAACACTGCAAGCATTGTTAAATCTCGCAGCACAAAATCAGGTTTCAAAAGGGTTGGAATCGATTGTAAATACAGATAATAGGTATTTGAAAGACCTAAAAATTAACTTAGGTAATGGACTTCAATTTCAGACCTTATCTAAAAAAGAATCTTATTTATTGGCATTATCAGTTGCCATTAATGAAAAGAACTATCAAGCCATTGATGCATTTACTTATCTCGCAAATTTAGAAGGGGCAAATGACCAAGAGATTGCCGAAACCTATACTTGTGTAAGTTTATTAAATGCCAATAATGTGCTTTATCGTTTCAGACATTTCACAAAAAAGGATGTTTATCAAAATGCTCCAGCTGGAATTAAAATGAGTATCATGATGAATCCTGTGATGGGAAAGGAGTTTTTTGAATTAATGAGTTTAGCTGTATCAGCATTGAATGGATGCGAATTGTGTGTAAATGCTCATGAGGCTTCATTGCTGAAGTTAGGCAGTTCTGAAAATAGAATTTTTGATGCCATCAAATTGACAGCCATCATCAAATCATTTACCTCAATTCAATTTTAATTCGAAACAAAATCAATTTAAACCCATGAAAAACTATATAGGAATAGCTCCTGAACAAGCAATATTATTGACAGATAAGCTCAATATGTTATTATCGAACTACCAGATTTTTTACATGAATACTAGAGGATTTCATTGGAATATAACAGGTGAAAAATTCTTTGAATTACATCTAAAATTTGAGGAGATATATAACAATGTCATTTTAAAAATTGATGAAATTGCAGAGCGAATACTAACATTGGGAGGGAGTCCCCTACATAGTTTTTCTTCTTACCTCTTACATTCAGAAATACCTGAAATTACTCAAGTTAGCGCAGGTAAAGAAGCGGTTCAGAACTTGCTCGAAGGTTTTGAAGTACTGATTCGTATTCAAAGAGAAATCCTACAATTGTCTTCAGCAGCAAATGATGAAGCAACTAATGCTTTAATGAGTGATTACATCAGAGAGCAAGAAAAATTGGTTTGGATGTTTGTGGCGTATTTGAAGTAATAGGCCTCTGGCTTCTTGCATCTGGCTACTGGCAAAATTTCATCATATTTAAGATTTTACTCACAAGAAACATGTTGATTAATCAAACAACATGTTCCTCGTGAGATTTGCTAGAAGCTAGTAACCAGTTGCCAGCAGCTTTTTCTAAACAGCCGCTATATAACAACAAATCTCTACAGCTTTTTCCATATCCTGAACACTTACATATTCTTGTTTGCTGTGTATGCCCATTTCGCCGGTAAAAATATTTGGACAGGGTAATCCCATAAATGATAATCTAGAACCATCTGTTCCACCTCTGATATTCATAATCTGAGGCTCTATTCCTGCCGCTCTGTAAGCTTGAGCTGCTCTTTCCATTACATGAGGAACGGTATCTAACATTTCTTTCATGTTTCTGTATTGCTCAGTAACTTTAATAGCATACGATGATCCAGGAAATTGTTCACAAGCCTTTTTCGCATAGTCTTCTAAACGCTCTTCATAAACCTTTAGATTAGCAGTTACAAAATCTCGAACGATAAACTGTATTTTACTTTCTTCAGCACCACCTTCCATATGAACTGGATGCACAAAGCCCTCGTATCCTGAAGTACTTTCTGGTGTCCAAGTATCTTTTGGTAAACTGTTTAAAAAATAAGCTGCCACTTTTTGGGCATTCACCATTTTACCTTTAGCATATCCTGGATGTGCACTGATACCATAAAAAGTAACTAATGCGCCATCAGCAGAAAAACTTTCTCCTTCTAAACTTCCTCTTTCACCGCCATCTAAAGTATAACCGAAATCGGCTCCTAATTTTTGCATGTCCACTTTGTTTACGCCTCTTCCAATTTCTTCATCAGGTGTGAACAACACGCGAATTTTTCCATGAGGTATTTCTGGATGTTGTGCTAAATAATCAACCGCATCCATAATCACCGCAACTCCTGCTTTATCATCGGCTCCCAATAAGGTTAAACCAGAAGCAGTAATGATATCATCACCAATTCTTTCTTGTAAATAGGTATGGTGATTTTTTGAAATAACTACATGATTATCGTCTGGTAATATGATATCAGAACCATCCCAATTTTTGTGTAAGATAGGTTTTACGTTGGTACCACTACAATCAGGTGAAGTATCAACATGTGCACAAAAACATATCACGGGATGATTGCCTTCAGCTGTTGCAGGTAAGGTAGCGTAAACATAACCCCACTCATCTAATTCCGCATCAACTAAACCAATGCTTTTTAATTCTTCTACTAAGATTTTACTCAAATCTTTTTGCTTCATAGAAGAAGGTTGTGTATCTGAATTGGGGTCGGCACAAGTATCTACTTGTACATATCTCATCAAACGTTCAGCAACTTTTGAACGATAAGTTTCTTTGAATTGTTTCATTTTATTCTTCCACTTTCACAGCAGTGCCGCTAGCTGTTACCATTAACATACTTCCTCTTTGTCCCAATGTTTCATAGTCTAAATCAATGCCCAGAACAGCATTGGCTCCCATGATTTGAGCATTTTGTGTAAGTTCTTTCAAAGCCTCTTCCTTGGCTTCCTTTAAAACATTTTCATAGGAGTTTGAACGCCCTCCAAAGAAATCTCTGAAGCTTGCAAAAATATCTTTTACGAAATTAGCGCCAATAATTACTTCACTGGTTACAATTCCTTTGTATTCCGTTACCCTTTTACCTTCAATGGTAGGTGTTGTTGTTAAAATCATTTGTATTGAATTTTTTCGAAGATAATTTTTTCGGCACTATCAGCAAATACAATGGCTCTAATGTTTTATTATTAAGAAGATTAGGTTTGAAATGATTGAATACTAACCGAATCAAAGCATTATTTTATTAATGGAAAAATAAGTAGTTATTTGGAATAGCAAAAAAAGTTTATGGATTCCAATTATCAATTGATACTCCGTTCCATTCAAAAGCATGTGGAATTAAGTGAACAAGATGAAAAATGTTTATGTTCATTTTTACATCCACTTCAAGTAAAAAATAAGGAACTTTTGCTAGAGGAGGGAAAGGTTGCAGATTCTACCTTTTTTGTAAATGAAGGATGTTTAAGGTCGTATAATATTGATGAAAATGGTTTTGAACACATCCTTCAGTTTGCGCCTCCAGGTTGGTGGATAGCAGATTTATACAGTGTTGTGAGTAAACGCCCAGGCACACTTAATATTGATGCATTGGAGCATTCAAAAGTATTGAGTTTGAAACGTATCGACCAAGAACGTTTGTTTCTTGAATTGCCCAAAATTGAAAGGTATTTTAGGATTATCACTGAAAATTCTTTGGTGAGTCATCGACAAAGGCTCATTGATAACATGAGTTTGAGTGCTACAGAAAGGTATGATGTATTTTGTAAACGGTATCCTGAATTGATTCATACACTTCCCCAAAAACAAATAGCAGCCTATATTGGAGTTACACCCGAATTTTTTAGTAAAATGAAATCGAAAATGAAATAAACTTCATTTCTTAATCTAGGTTATTTTTTAGCAGGGTAATTTAGGATGAACTTTGTGCGGTAATTGAAAGAAGATGGATAGAAAAGATTTCATCAAAAAAGGACTATTAGGAACAAGTTTGTTCGTTAGCAGTTCAGCCAAATCTGATTTATTTAGCAACGATATCGATGAATTAAAACCATTGGATATTGTTGGGTTTAATCATTTACCTAATACAAAATCAAATATGATGGAAAATACAGTTTATCACCCTGCCAATAGCAGAGGAGACGCCAATCACGGCTGGTTACATTCCAAACACACATTTAGCTTTGCCAACTATTATAACCCAGAAAGAATGCACTTTGGTGTATTAAGGGTTTTAAATGATGATATAGTGGCACCAGGAATGGGATTTGGAACACATCCACATGATAATATGGAAATTATTTCTATTCCACTTGAAGGTGATTTGGAGCACAAGGACAGCATGGGAAATACCCAAGTTATTAGACATGGCGATATTCAAGTGATGAGTGCTGGAACCGGAATTTACCATTCTGAATACAATAGAAATAAAGACAACCAAGTTAAGTTTCTTCAGATATGGGTATTTCCAAATAAAAGAAATGTGACCCCACGTTATGATCAAATTAGCCTTCAAATGGCAGATCGTCATAATCGTTTCCAGCAGATTTTATCACCCAATACTGATGATGATGGAGTGTGGATTCACCAAGATGCCTGGTTTCATTTGGGCAATTTTGAAAAAGCTAAAACAACACATTATGATTTGAAAAAACAGGATAATGGTGTTTATGTATTTGTATTATCAGGTAAACTAGAAATAAACGGACAAGAACTAAACAAAAGAGATGGATATGGTGTTTGGAGTACCAAGTCTATTGAAATGAAATTCCACGAAAATGCTGAAGTATTATTGATGGAAGTTCCAATGAATGTATAATCACTTTTAAAAAAATAAAAATATGAGTTCAATTAAATGGGCAGCAGACCCTACACACAGCGAAATCAGCTTCAAAGTAAAACACATGATGATGACAAATGTAACAGGTACATTTGGACAATTTTCAGTGGATGCAGAAACAGAATCAGAAGATTTTAATCAAGCAAAAATTTCATTCGCAGCTCAAATTGCAAGTATCAATACTGGCAATGAACAAAGAGATGGTCATTTGAAATCAGCAGACTTTTTTGATGCTGAAAATAATCCTGAATTGAAATTTGTTTCTTCATCAATGACAAAAAAGGATGAAGAAAACTACGTATTAACAGGTGATTTAACCATTGGTAAAGTAACGAATGCCGTTAGTTTAAATGTTGAGTTTGGTGGTATCAACAAAGATCCTTGGGGTAATCAAAAAGCTGGATTCAGTTTAACTGGAAAAATCAATCGTAAAGATTTTGGCTTAACTTGGAATGCAGCATTAGAAACTGGTGGTGTATTGGTAAGTGAAGAGGTAAAAATTGCAGCAGAAATACAATTGGTTAAAGTAGCATAAATTCAAAAAGCTCGACTTAGGTCGGGCTTTTTTTTTCAAGATGAAACATATTTTAGTTATTGGGCGACATGAGCAAATCATGCAAACTGTTTTGAAACTAATCAATCAGCAGGAAGGGTACCATGCTGTAGGTTGTTTATTAGATGAACAAGCCATTGCAATCTTACAAAGTCAGAACATTGATTTGGTATTGATAGGTGGAGGAGTTGAAATAGAAAGTGAACAAGCAATCAGGAAGTATGTTGAATTAAATAAACCCACCTGTAAAGTCATCCAGCATTTTGGCGGAGGAAGCGGCTTATTATTTAATGAATTGAAACAAGCTTTAGGCTCATAACCAATTCATTTTTAGAAAAAGAAAATGAATCTCAGGCTTATAAATGCCTTCAATTTTAAAACGAAATTGTTTTAAGTTTCAATCAAAAAACATCGTTGGAATTAATAA
>JBMLPO010000099.1:13359-16608 GCA_049242065.1 Bacteroidia bacterium | reverse complement strand
GTAAAGGGTGCACGACAAAACAATCTTAAAGGAATAGATGTAAAGTTTCCATTGCATATTTTCACTGTAATTACTGGTGTTTCTGGCAGTGGAAAAACAACCTTAATCAAGAGTATCCTCTACCCTGCTATTCAAAAACATTTAGGTAATTATAGCGGAGAAAAAACCGGACAATTTGAAATGTTGGAAGGGAATATCAATGGTATTAAAGCTGTTGAATTTGTCGACCAAAATCCTATTGGTAAATCTAGTCGCTCCAATCCAATCACTTATATCAAAGCATATGATTCCATTAGAGATTTATATGCATCACAGGCAATCAGTAAATCTCGCGGATATAAACCTCAACACTTCAGCTTTAATGTAGATGGTGGTCGTTGTGAAACTTGTCAAGGAGAGGGTGAAGTTACTATTGAAATGCAATTCATGGCGGATATTCACTTAGCTTGTGAATCCTGCAACGGGGCCCGTTTTAAAGAAGAAATTCTAGACGTAAAACACAATGGCAAAAGTATTTCAGATGTCTTGTCGATGAGTGTGGATGAGGCCATCGAATTCTTTAAAGAGGAAACCGCGATTGCAAATAAATTAAAACCTCTTCAAGATGTAGGTTTGGGTTACGTACAATTGGGTCAAAGCTCCAACACCTTGAGTGGCGGGGAAGCTCAACGTGTAAAACTAGCTAGCTTTTTAGGTAAAGGGAAAAATCCTGATCCAGTATTATTCATATTTGATGAACCTACAACAGGTTTACATTTTAATGATATCAAAAAGTTAATCAAATCTTTTGATGCATTAATCACACAAGGACATAGTATCCTTGTTATTGAACACAATATGGATATCATTAAATGTGCCGATTATATCATCGACCTGGGACCTGAAGCTGGCACTGATGGCGGAAATCTAGTTTTTGCAGGAACACCTGAAGAACTAATAAAAGTAAAAGGAAGTTATACAGCAAAATTCCTGAAAGAAAAATTGAATTAAAATGAGCACTACACAACAGCCAAAAGTAATACCATTCAAAGAAATGATTATCTATGAGGATGATCAATTAATCTTTATCAATAAACCTGCTCATTACTCTTCACTTGATGATAGACATGGGGATGTTTTTTCTATTATAAGACAGGCAAAGAAGCACGATGAAAATCTTCAATTATGTCATCGCTTAGACAAAGAAACCAGTGGCATATTAGTACTTTCAAAAAATGAGGATATTTATAGAGAGATGTCTATTCTATTTGAGAAAAGACAAATAGATAAATGTTACCATGCTTGTGTGGGTGGAGTATTATCAGTTCAAGGTGCAGAAATCAAACTTCCATTGAGCCAATCAGCTAAAGGTGTTGCCAAGGTTGACATGAAAGAAGGTAAACCTTCCAAAACATTTGTAAGCACCCTTAAGACATTTCAACATTATAGTTTATTAGAATGTAAACCCGAAACAGGCAGATTACATCAAATTAGAATTCATTTGGCTTCTCAAAATTTTCCATTAGTGGCAGATACTTTATACGGTGGTAAAATGCCTTATTTATCTCACATCAAAGCAAAATTCAAAGAAAGTAAATGGGAAAATGAAGAGCCAATGATGAAAAGAGTTGCGCTTCATGCCTACCAATTAAAATTCACTTTATTAGAAAAGGTCTACGAAATTACAGCACCTTATCCTAAAGACTTTGCTGTATTTCTAAAATTAATTGAAAAGTTTGACTCCAACTAATCTCCTTTTTGCATTCTTGATTTCAGCCTCCATTCACTTATAATTGTAAGAATGAATCTTCGATTTAAACAATGGATTGATGGGAATATAGGTCGTGCTTTGGCTGCGATAAACGTTGTTTTGGTAAGAGGCATCGGACTCCTACTTAGAAGAGATCATTCTTTAAAAGAAGCTCCTGAAAATATTCTTGTTATTAAAATGCTTGGTCTTGGTAGTATTTTAATGGCAATGGATAGCCTGCATGCTTTGCGATTAAAATATCCAAATGCGAAGCTTATTTTAATGACTGGCAAGGGTGTTGCGCCTGGAATAGAACCATTACAATTCTTTGATGAAATTTGGATTCATAACGATAAAAGCATTTTTAAACTCATTGGTTCTGGATTCGGACTCTTATTCAAATCATGGAAATTAAAAAAACTTTGGGTTGTAGACTTAGAAGTATATTCTGTTTTAACTACCCTTTTTAGCGCATGGACCATGGCGCAAAATCGATTTGGCTTCCAACTCAACAAGGTGCATTTTAGGAATTACCTCAATACCCACAATTCTTATTTTAATCAATTTGTTACAGTCACTGAAAACTACCAATCATTGATTCAACAAATGAATGTAAAGGAGGCCATACCTTATGAGATTCAATTAGAGATTCCAACAGAACCAAGAAACAAAGAGTTCATAGCCATCAACAATACTTGTAGTGATTTAGGAGGTCATCTCAGGAAGATGGAAGCGTCTCTTTTAAAACAAGTAATTGATATCATACTCAATCATTCCCATCTTCAAGTAGCATTAACTGGCGCACCTTCTGATTGGAAAGATAATGAAACTTTTATTCAATCATTTGGATTTGAAAACAACTCACGCGTAAAAAATATTGCAGGTCAGTTAAGCTTCAAAGCTTATTATGAGTTTCTGCAATTTGAATGTAAGGCTATGATTAGTATTGATAGTGCTCCCCTACATATGGCTATGCGACTTGGTTTACCAACTTTTAGTTTATGGGGGCCCATCCAACCACAGCAAAGATTTAATTTCAAAGACCAAAACAAACACAGTTTTCACTTCCTACACAAAACCTGTTCACCCTGCATTCACCTATCTGATATCGTGCCTTGCGGTGGGAATAATCATTGTATGAAGGACATGCATATTCAATCTATACAAAATCAGATTTTGAGTTTACTCTAATTATGAAAATATCACATCAACAAATCAAGTATATTCTGTTTGTATTTTGTTTTAGTCTCATTTTATTCCGACTAGTAAACATTTCTATTTATACCGAGGGTAGAGCGAGAAGTGCCATTCTAGGTGATGCTTTCAGTGACAAAAACACCATTTCATCTGCCAAATTTTTCTTGGATTCAGGATTCACGCAAACTGTATTTCTTCCTGTTCATGAATATGATCCTCAAAGCGATGCGGTTCATCAAGTTTATACGCATTATCCTGCTTTACCCAATATCCTTGCAGGAATTTATGCAGTAATTTTTCAGAGTATAGATGAAAGACTTTTA
>JBMLPO010000099.1:10928-13349 GCA_049242065.1 Bacteroidia bacterium | reverse complement strand
TTCCTTTTGTACTAGCTATCTTTTTTTTCTTTTTCATTTATAAAGTACTCCATCGTTTACTTCAAAATGAATCCGCAGCATTAATAGGTGCAATCAGCCTTTGGCTAGGTAGTTATTTCATTAATTGGGCTGATAATTTACATCAGCATTTATATGGAGAATTTCTAAAATGGATTTATGTATATCTCCTGTATCTATACCATGAAACTGATAGAAAAAACAAAGTCTATTTCTTTTTGATGTTATTGATTATGGCAGCAGAAGTGAATATTAGTTTTGAACAGCCTGTATTTCTAGGTATGGCTACTTTAGGATTTTCGATTATTTATAAAAGAGGCATTTTTTCAAAAGAAACAATCAGTGCTGCATTGGCTTTATTCTTTGGTTTGTTCTTACATCTATATCAAAATGCACTTTACTTCGGAAGCTTTAAAGCCGCTTTAGATGATTTGATTCATGCTTATACTTTTAGAGCCACAGGAGCTGATACAGTGGGATACATCAAAGAAAAGGAATACACCTGGAGGAACTTCCCCGAAATCATGTTTGGTTGGTTCAATGGGATGGAACGCTTTTACCTCATTCCGGGTTGGACCATTTTAATTTTATGGCTACTCTTTTGGAAAAAGGTAAAACAAGACAACAACAAACTATTTCAAATCTGTATTGCCTTATTTATCGCTTCCATATCATGGGGATTTGTGATGAGTCAACATGCCTATATTCATGCATTCACCAACAAACACTTTTCTTTGTTTGTTGCGGTAAGCATCGGATGTCTTGTACCCTTGTATTTGAAAAAATTAAAGTTTGATTTTGCCTCCAATCAATGGGGTATGAAATTGTTTCATATCGGATTAATCTCCTACACATTGATTATGTTTTTGAGTCAGCAGGTTTGGGAAATCTGGTTGAAGTTTGGTTTCCTCTATCCACATTTTGGAACATAGTTAAAAACTCAAATAGGTTTGATGAATAGCTCCCTCTAAGTCTAACAATTTCTTCTTGGTATTGATACCGCCTGCATAACCCTGTAAGTCGCCATTAGAAGCAATAACTCTATGACAAGGAATAATAATAGCAAGCGCATTGGCACCATTTGCAGCCGCTACAGCACGTACCGCTTTTTCATCACCTATACGCTGACTTAAAGCAGCATAACTGATTGTTTTACCATAAGGAATTTTTGTCAGGGCACTCCAAACAGTTTGTTGAAATTCTGAACCCAGCATCATAATCGGAATAGTGAATTGCTGCCTTTCTCCTCGGAAGTAGGCTTGTAATTCAAGTATTACATGTTCATGTAAGGCGCTTGATTCTTCAATAAAATCAGCTTGTAGAGTCTGCTGTACCCTCGCATCAATTTGTTTTCTTTTGCTCCGATATCTCCAATCACATAAACACAATTTACCTTGGTAATCACCAAGAATGAGCTCACCAAAATTGGTTTTGAAAAACTGAATTTTAATGTTGGAATCCATCATTCAATTTTAAGTATTCAATTAGATTACACCTAATTCATTTAGCTTAACCCAGCTATTTTCATTGAATTGTTTTTATTTCCGGTTATATCCATGCAAATTTGTTTATGCTTAAAAAGTTTATTCTCTGTATTTCTATATTTTTCTTGCTCAATGCAAAGCCTTTGTTTGCACAGCATTCTTATATTCCTTTAGGCCAGCAATCAATGCACCTACTCGATCGATTTGAAATAAAAAGTGGAGAATTGAATAATGAATATTTTCATACATCTAACAAATCTTATAGAAGGAAAGCAATTGCAGAATACATCAAACAATTAAATGATTCGAATATTTCATTTAGTCGTCAAGATCAATTCAATTTAGATTACTTAAGTACCGATAATTTTGAATGGAG
This sequence comes from Bacteroidia bacterium, assembly GCA_049242065.1. GTDB lineage: Bacteria > Bacteroidota > Bacteroidia > UKL13-3 > UKL13-3 > CAISCU01. The sequence continues at coordinate 11,471 of JBMLPO010000099.1, read as the reverse complement.
CAATTCAAAAAAAACAAGTTCAAAAAGTTCATTCAGCAAACATTTCTATCGCGAAAAAGCAGCTTTCTTTTCAGTAGTCAATCCAGAATACGCTATCATTCTTAATCCTGTTCTCTATTACCAATTATCGGGTGACCAAAGCAAAGGTCAAATGGCCATGATTAACAATAGAGGATTAGAACTAAGAGGACATATCGGTAAGAATATTGGATTCTATTCACAAATTAGTGATGAGTTATTGAATCCCTTTTCTTATACCTGGAAGCGTTACCAATATGATACCAGTTTTATGTATGTGAATTTTTATAAGGGAGAACCCAATGGCGGAATCAGTTACTTCAGTTCAAATGCATACATTACTGCCAACCTCAATAAATTCATGGATCTTCAGTTTGGTCATACAAGAAATTTCATTGGCGATGGATACCGCACTTTTATCTTAGGAGATAACCAACCCGAATACCTCAACATGAAATTAAGCACTCGATTTTGGAAAATAAATTATACCAATATTTGGGCTGAATTAAGAGATTACCCCAATGG
>JBMLPO010000099.1:0-10918 GCA_049242065.1 Bacteroidia bacterium | reverse complement strand
AACATTTTGTTGCGGTAAAACATAATGAAATCAGAAACTAATGATGGAAAAGCTTTGGGATGGGGACGCACTCCACAGCCCAAACATTATATGGCAGCGCATCATTTAAGTATCAATCTCAGCAAGAATTTCAACTTAGGAATTTTCGAAACCATCTTGTTTCAGAGAGATTCTGGTCATGCAACAACTGGTTTTGAACTCAATTATCTCAATCCTATTATTTTTTATAAAAGTGTAGAAAATGGATTGAATAGCGTTGATAAAGCAATCATTGGACTGAATGCAAAATGGAACATCAAAAAGAAAGTTTCCTTATATGGCCAATTTGTAATTGCTGAAATGGTATTAAAGGATTTATTGGCTGGCAATGGCTCTTATGCTAACAAATTTGGGGTACAAGGCGGCATGAAATACATCGATGCTTTTGGTGTAAACAATTTGGATTTACAGGGAGAAATCAACCTCAGCAGACCTTATATGTACACCTCTTATTTGCCAAGAAATTCATACAGTAATTTTAGACAAAGTATGGGGCATCCTTTAGGTGGTAATTTCAAAGAGTTAATTGGAATCATCAGGTATCAACCTGTCAATCGAATTTCGGTATTGGCTAAATTGATTGTTTATACACAAGGACTTGATACCAATGGAAGCAATTGGGGAAGTAATATCAGAAAGTCCTATCTCGATAATACCAATATTTCAGGTAATACCATTGGCCAAGGTGTAAAAGTGAATACTTATTTGGCAGAATTAACAACAACTTGGATGCCTAAACACAATTTGTTTTTCGATGTAAGATATACTTATAGAAAAGCAAGTTCAGTAGTTGATTGGTTCAATGAGAATACCAGCTTTTTGAGCTTGGCGATTCGTTATCAATTCGGCTTAAGAAATTATGATTATTAATCGCTATTGTTTTTTCAGTTAGCTTTAAAAAACTGCATACTGATTTTTTGTCAATTTGCTAAAAATTTCAATCAAGAGATTTTAGCATTCTACTTTCTTCAGCTCTTCTTCATTTCAATTGTATATAGCACTGAATTGAAAGTTAATTGTCATGCATAGAATGATAGATAATGAACTGCTTTGTAAACCCTTCCATCTTGGGCTTTAGGCTTCCCTTCATTTGAATCGAACCTTTAGAAATAAGCTTGAAATCCTTTATCTTTCCTCTTTTACAGAATATTTTTATTCGAGTTTAAATTTGAATTTCAGCCTAAAAAAAGGAATCTTGCCATACTTTAATTTGTCTCAAACAATCAAACCAAATCATGTCCCTAGAAATTCAAGATAAAATAAACAAATTAGTTGATGAGCTCAACTTTCACAACTACCAATATTATGTTTTATCAAAGCCCAGTATCAGTGATTTTGATTTCGATATCAAATTAAAAGAATTAGAAAAACTAGAGGCCGAATACCCTCAATACATAAACCCCAACTCGCCTACACTCAAGGTGGGAGGCGATATCACCAAAAACTTCAAACAGGTTAAACATCGGTATCCCATGTTGAGTTTGGGAAATACGTATAATGAAGAAGAGCTAAAAGAATTCGATAACCGCATCAAAAAACTACTAGAACATGATGTGGAATATGTATGCGAATTGAAATTTGATGGCTTAGCTATCAGCCTAACTTATGAAAACGGAAAACTCATACGCGCGGTGACTCGCGGTGATGGTGTGCAAGGCGATGATGTAACCGAAAACGTAAAAACAATTAGAAGCATTCCACATCAACTCAAACCAAGTGATTACCCTTCTTTGTTTGAAATTCGAGGTGAAGTATTTATGCACAAAGCTACTTTTGAAAAACTCAATAATGAATTTGCAAAAGAGCTTGAACTGAAAGGGTATGATGAAGAAGAAATTAGAGAACAGCTCTATAAAAACCCGCGTAATTTTGCATCTGGTACACTCAAAATGCAAGATCCAAAAGAGGTGGCTAAACGGCCGCTCGACGCTTTCTTATATTTTCTTTATGCAGATGAAAAAGTATCGGAAACACATCACCATAGTTTAGAAAAAGCTGCTGAATGGGGCTTCAAGGTGAGCGACCAATACCGCAGATGTAAAAACATAGATGAGGTAATTCAATTCATCCATGAGGTGGAGAAATTAAGAGATGAACTCAGTTATGAAATTGATGGTATTGTCATCAAAGTTGATTCTTATGCTTACCAAGATGAATTAGGCTTTACGGCTAAAAATCCTCGTTGGGCAATATCCTATAAATACAAGGCTGCTTCGGCTTTAACCAGCCTAAAAGAAGTTAGCTATCAAGTTGGAAGAACAGGAGCCATTACTCCCGTAGCTAATTTAGTTCCAGTACAACTTGCTGGCACCACAGTTAAAAGGGCAAGTCTCTATAATGCAGATGAAATGAAACGACTTGATTTACATGAATTCGATTGGGTTTATGTAGAAAAGGGTGGTGAAATCATTCCAAAAATTACTGCTGTTGAAACAAGTAAGCGAGATTTATTTGCTAAGCCTATTCAGTACACATCTACTTGTCCTGAATGTGGTACCGAATTGATTCGCAAAGAGGCAGAGGCCGTTCATTATTGCCCCAATGAAAATAGTTGTCCGCCTCAACTCATTGGGAAAATAGAACATTTTATTGGCAGAAAAGCCATGAATATAGATAGCCTAGGAGAAGAAACTGTTGCAGGTTTATTCAAAAAAGGTATCATTAAAAACTATGCGGATTTATACTCATTAAAATTTGAAGATTTAAATGGCTTGAGTTTCGAAACTGGTGAGCCTGATAAAATCAAAACACGCTCCCTTCAAGAAAAATCTGTCAATAATATCTTAGCAGGAATTGAAGCAAGTAAGTCCATTCCTTTTGAAAGGGTCTTGTTTGCTTTGGGGATTAGAATGGTTGGCGAAACAGTAGCAAAGAAATTAGCAAAACATTTTAAAAATATAGATGCTCTCATCACTGCCAACAAAGAAACAATTTTGGGTATTCATGAAATCGGTGAAAAAATCGCTGAACAGTGCATCAAACATTTTTCAGAACCTGCAAATATTCAAATCATCAATCAATTAAAAGCTGCTGGCCTACAATTTGAACTAATTGAAGAAGAGGGTTTAGAAACCACCAATAAATTAGAAGGCAAAAGCTTTTTGGTTTCTGGCACTTTCAGCATTTCTAGAGACGACCTAAAGAAAATGATTGAACTGAATGGTGGGAGAAATGTTTCTGGAATTTCTAAATCATTGAACTTCCTCATTGCAGGAGATAAAATGGGTCCAGAAAAACTCAAAAAAGCCACCGATTTAAACATCCCTATTATTTCAGAAAACGAGTTTTTGGATATGCTCAATTAAAGCAATTATTGCCTATTTTCGCAAGGATGCAGTTCATAGAAAATCTTAAAACCAAAATTGGCACTTATATGCTCAAAAGCTCCTTACAAAAAAGGAGCAAGATGGCGTTTATCCCCGGTTTTGATGAGCTAAAAGAAATTGCAATTATTTATCCTGCCGACAACAAAAAGGATGAAAATGATGCAAATCAGTTGGCAATTCACCTGCGTGAACAGGGTAAAAAAGTGATGTTACTCGGCTTTGTCAACCAAAAACAATTGAGTCACCAATACAAATTTCATATCAGTCACGAGTATTTCTGGAGAGAAACCTTGGATACTTTTTTATTACCTAAAAAAGAAAAAATTGCAGGTTTCATTCAACATCCTTACGATTTGTTAATCAATTTGTATACCGACTTCAACCTACAACTAGCAGCTATTTCAGCCTTTTCAAAAGCCAGCATCAGAGTAGGTGCGAACTATCCAGAAGCGGCTCATTACAACGAAATCTTGATTGATGGCAAATTCAATTCTCTCTTTGAGTTGGGTTTGAATATGGAACATTATTTGAAAATACTCAAGCACCAAAGTGAATGAGAAATGTAAATTCAACTATTGATTTACCAGTAATGGAACACTTTTATACCTTACAAGGTGAAGGTGCATTTTCTGGACATGCTGCTTATTTTGTTCGCTTGGGTGGCTGTGATGTTGGCTGTGTTTGGTGCGATGTAAAAGAAAGTTGGGATATGCATGCCCATCCAAAATACGCGGTGAGTGAGATCGTATCTTGGATGAGTCAAACGAAAGCTCCACTTGCTGTGATTACTGGTGGTGAACCACTCATGCACCATTTAGATGAGTTAACACTTGCCATACAGTCAAAAGGAATGAGAACCCATATAGAAACTTCAGCATCTCATCCCCTATCAGGTAAATGGGATTGGATATGTGTATCACCTAAAAAATTCAAAGCACCTCTTCCCGAAATACTCTCAAAGGCCAATGAATTAAAAGTAGTGGTGTTCAATAAAAGTGATTTTGATTGGGCCGAAAAACATGCGGCAATGGTTGCAAAAGATTGTCAGCTATTCTTACAACCTGAATGGGACCAACAAGCAAAAATGTTGCCTTTGATCATTGAGTATGTGAAACAAAATCCACAATGGAAAATTGGTTTACAAACGCATAAATGGATGCAAATTCCTTAATCAAATATGTCTGAGGCCTTAGCCACATTTGCTGATATCATTATACCATTAAGCCTTCCAAAAGCTTATACCTATCGCATTCCACGAGATTTGGAAGATATCGTTAAACCGGGTATGCGTGTATCGGTGCAGTTTGGTGCTAAAAAAGTGTATGCAGGTTTAATCAAACAAGTTCACTCAACTCCTCCTGCGGGTTATGAGGCCAAATACATTCTTTCAATTATTGATGATGCACCTATTCTTTATCCCAAACAATTAGAATTTTGGGATTGGCTCAGTAAATATTATCTAGCCAATTTGGGTGATGTTATGAATGCGGCTCTCCCTGCTGCACTCAAACTTGAAAGCGAAACCAAGATATTCCTCAACCCAGAATTTGATATTGAAAATACAGAACTCGACGACAGAGAATACCTCATCATCGAGGCTTTACAATTAAAAAAAGAATTGAGCATCAATGATATTTCAGTGATACTCAATTTAAAAAATATACTGCCTTTTTTAAAAAGCTTGGTGAGTAAAGAAGCCATAGTGCTAGAAGAATCTTTAGAAGACAAATACAAAGAAAAGTACATCACCTGTATTAAAATCTCTGATAATTTTCAATCGGAAGAGGCTTTACATGAAGTGTTTGATAAGTTAGAGAAAAATGAAAAACAATTGGCCATCATCATGGCTATTATTCAACTCCAACATCAACATCAGCATATACCTAAAAAGTTGGTTTTACAACATTCTGCTTCTAGCGATTCCAGCATCAAATCGCTCATCAAAAAGGGATATATCGAAACCTATTCATATGCAATAGATCGCTTACAACAGGCCGCAATTCCTTTACAAGAATTTACCTTAAACAGCGAGCAAGAAAGTGCTTTTCAATCTATACATGAGCAATTTCAAAACAAAGATGTGGTATTATTACATGGCATCACCTCTAGCGGAAAAACCCATGTATATGTAAAGCTCATGGAGGAACAAATACTTGCTGGAAAACAAGTTTTGATGTTACTTCCTGAGATTGCTCTTACTTCTCAAATCATTCAAAGAATTAGGAAATATTTTGGAAGTAAATGCCTTGCTTTTCATAGTAAATTCAGCGATGCAGAACGTGTAGAAATTTGGAATAAGGTTTTAAAAAATGAGGTTCAAATCATCATTGGTGCACGTAGTTCATTGTTTCTTCCTTTTAAAAACTTAGGCTTAATTATTGTTGATGAAGAACAAGAAACTTCTTACAAACAACAAGATCCTGCACCTAGGTACCATGCACGTGAAGCTTCTATTTATTTATCTAAAATCATGGCATGTAAAACCTTATTGGGTTCTGCTACGCCATCATTCGAAAGTTATTATAACGCGCTGCAACAAAAGTATGGTTTGGTTGAAATGAATAAACGCTTTGGCGATATTCCTCAACCAGAATTACTCATCGCCAACCTGAGTGAAGAAAGCAGAACCAAAACAATGATTGGAAACTATTTCAGCTCTGTTTTGCATGCTGCCATCGCAGAAACGCTGGCCAATCACGAACAAGTGATTCTCTTTCAAAATCGTCGTGGTTATGCGCCGGTAATGGAATGCGAATCTTGCAGATGGGTTCCTAAATGCATCAATTGTGATATCAGTTTAACTTATCACAAGTACAATGATTCATTAAAGTGCCACTATTGCGGTTATGCCCAAAAGGTGCCTGAAAACTGCCATGCATGCGGCTCCACATTTTTGAGTTTAAAAGGATTTGGAACAGAAAAAATAGAAGATGAAATCAAACTCATCTTCCCTGAAGCTCGCATTGCACGACTCGATCATGATACGGCCAAATCAAAACATGGCCACGAAAAAATCATCAAAGATTTCGAAGAACAAGCAGCCGATATTTTGGTTGGAACACAAATGATTGGCAAGGGACTCGATTTCGAAAAAGTAAACTTGGTAGGTATCATCAATGCCGACCAACTCTTGTACTTCCCCGATTTCAGAGCGCATGAAAGAGCCTACCAACTCATCACCCAAGTAGCAGGCCGAAGTGGTAGAAAACACAAACAAGGAAAAGTAATTATTCAAACGCATAGTCCAGATCACCATGTCATACAAGCCGTACTCAAACAAGATTACAAAGCATTGTATGAAGCAGATTTAAATGAACGTAAAAAGTTTGCTTATCCACCCTTACAAAGAATCATTAAAATCAGTACACGCCACAAAGATCACCATGTATCGCAAGAAGCAGCATGGCAACTAAAAACCTTACTGCACCCTGCTTTTGGCGATTTTATTCTAGGCCCAGAAAGTCCTTATGTTTCTAAAATTCGTAATTATTATATCAGAGAAATCCTGATTAAAATCGATAGAAACAACAGGCAATTAGAACAAATGAAAATGTTCATCAAACAAAAAATTCAAAAAGTTTTAGAGCACCCCAGCTTCAAAAACGTTTATATAGCTGTTGATGTAGACCCAGCCTAAACACTGAGGCTTCAACACCATCACCAACCAGTACAAAGATTTATTTTGGGCGTTCCCCTCCGGGTCAGGCTATCCGTTGCAATCTTTTTGCTCGTGCCTCACAAAAAGGATTTCCACTGCTATCCTTAACGCGGCATTAGGTAAAGTTGAAAAATTGTATTCACTATCAAACATGTTTGAAACAAAAATTTAGCAAATCAAATTCATTATTGTCTTGCTAAATTATTCTTCTAAAATAAATGCTAATGAATTGGAATTAGTTGTTGATTATCCTATTCCTAATCAGTTGCGCTTTGCTATCAAGTAATTATTTTAATCGCACGATTCTTTTCATCAACAACCTGTTTATTCCTCTGCAAATTGAAGTCCTTCTTCAATGGCTTGATACCCGCATTCATTTAACCAACGGGCATAGGCAGCGGTAAATCCATGTGATACGATAATCTTTTCTGCCCCACTTTGTTTCACAGCTTCATTCAATCCATCCCAATCGGCATGATCACTTAATACAAAACCTCTATCTGCAGATAGTCTTCTTCTACTTCCTCTTACTGCCATCCAACCACTTGCAACTGCATCTGAATAAGGTTCTAATTTATTTAACCAAGTAGTGCCTCCTGCGGCGGGTGGTGCTATAACCAATGCTTTACGTATTTGTTCCTTACTGATTTCAGCATTGAGTAGTTTCCATGGTTTCAATTTAAACCCTGCTTTTTCACAGGCTTCATTCATATTGGCTATCGAGCCATGAACCAATATTTCACCTATATCATGATTAACATTCTGAAGTATTCTTTGCGCTTTTCCCAATGAATAAGCAAATACCACGGAACAAATATTTCTTTCTTGATTCGATTTCCACCACTCATCAATTTCATTAAAAACCAAAGCTTGATTTTTCCATTGGTATATCGGTAAACCAAAGGTCGATTCTGTAATAAAGGTATGACATGGAACGGGCTCAAATGGAATACTCAATCCATCATTTTCTAATTTATAATCACCAGCTGCTACCCAAACTTCTCCTTTGTACTCTACTCTAATTTGGGCCGATCCAGGCACATGCCCTGATGGATGAAAGGAGAATTGTACGCCATTCACCATCAACTTCTCTCCGTATTGATAAGCCTGCATGGGAGGATTTCCCAATCTGTGTTTAAGAATGGGAACGCTTTGTGCATGCGCAAAATAAACAGAAGAACCTGGTCTTGCATGGTCACTATGTGCATGCGTTAAAAATGCTTTGTCAACTGCAGTACAAGGATCAATATAAACATCAGCCTGAGGAACGTACATTCCTTTTGGCGTAAATTCAATTAATCCTTTTGCCATATTATGATTTACGTAAAATACGTGCCATAAAAAATCCATCAAATCCACTCTCAGATGGCAAGATGGTTTTCATTTCTTCTAATTCAAATTCAGGATGTGAGGCCAAAAATGTTTCCACTTGTTTTTGGTTTTCACTAGGCAATATGCTACATGTTGCATAAACCATTTTGCCCCCAGGTTTTACCATATTCGAATAAGAACTAATGATTTCTTGTTGAGTAGTTTGTAACCTGTCAATAAAACTTTTATCTAATTTCCATTTGGCATCCGGATTTCTTTTTAATACCCCTAATCCTGAACATGGTACATCTAATAACAATCTATCTGCTTGTTTTTCTAATTTTTTAATGGTCTTACTGCCTTCAATCAATCTAGGTTCAACGGTACTCACTCCTGCTCTTCTTCCCCTCTTTTTCATTTCATCAAGTTTCCATTGTTCTGTATCCATACTGATGATTCTGCCTTTATTTGCCATGGCAGAGGCCAAATGTAAGGTCTTTCCACCAGCACCTGCACATGCATCTATTACACGCATTCCGGGTTCAACTTGTAAGAAGGGTACCACCAATTGTGAACTCGCATCTTGTACCTCAAATAAGCCTTCTTTAAACTCGGGAGTGATAAATAAATTTTGTCTTTGGTCTAATCTCAATCCATCTTTACAACCTTCAATAACAAAGGTTTTAATATCTCTTTCAGCCAAAGATTTCATCAATTCTTCTTTGGTGGTTTTTAACAAATTAACACGAATCACCACAGGAGCTTGTTCATTCAATGCTTCTGCTTCAATATTCCATTGTTTGCCCAATTCTTTTACGCCTAATTCATCTAACCAATCTGGATAGGAATAAACCAATTTTCTTTGGGTTTTAATTTGGTTATAGGTATGCTCTACTTTCTTAGGTTCTACATTTCTAAACTCCTGCCATTCCGGAATTTTTACTCCTTTTAATACTTGCCAAGTACCAAACAATGTAAACAAATTGGGATCATTCAATTCATGGTTTTCTAATCCAGCAACATGTCTGATTAAGCGCCAGTAACGAACCATTTCATAGGTATTTTCAGCAATAAAAGCGCGATCTCGAGCGCCCCAACGATTATCCGATTTCAATAAACGCTCCAATGCTTTATCAGCATATTTGCCTTCTTCAAAAATGGTATAGATAGCAGTATTCACTGCTTTAATGAGGTTTAAATGGAATTTCAAAACTTTAAATTTGGTACAAAGGTAAGCTTAACTAAGCAATTAAGTTCAAATTTGAACAAGCTAGCTCATCCTGTGCCCAATTTAAGTTCTTTCAATTCAGTAGGTATGAATGATACAATTCTTATAAATCCTTCAATACCCGATACTGTGAGGGAAGGTAATTGTTAACCCTATTGCCCAATACTTTCATCCAGCCCATGGGATATGTTTCATAACAGGCCAGGTACCAGCCTTGCTCATATCCTGATAATACCAAGTTCTGCTTTCTTACATACAAATGTGCTTGTTCTAAATTCAATTCAATTTTTGGAAGTGCTTTGTTCAAATGAATAGAGAGCGCCAATTCATGTGTTGGTATTAGCTGTTTTCTTTTATCCAATTCTCCCATAGGCAATCCTGCTGAATGTATCATATGATTGCCAATTAAAATCTCAAACCATTCTGTATGACATTCTTCCATGGCATAATACATATCGCCATATTGGGTAATGGCAAAATCTTTATCTGCTTGTATCCAATTTTTGAATACAGATGACAATTGTTTATTACAAAAGTTCAGTGCCTTGCGTTTGTAATTTATCTTATTTTGGGGTGCATCTTGTTTCCTTAAACAGGCAAGAAAAAATCCTTCTCCTTTTTGTAAGTGATAAGGAAACTTATAAGTATTGAATTCACTGAGCTCAATTTGCCAATCAGATGGTATTCCTAAATCTATGCTTTCAAATCCATGATTTAACAAATATTGCACTTGCTCCTCATCTTCTTTTTTATTGAAGGTGCAAGTGGAATAAATGAGAATGCCTCCTGATTGCAGAGCGGGAATAATGTCTTCAAGTATTCTTTTCTGACGGGCTGCGCATAAATCAACTGCTTGTAAACTCCATTCATGCATGGCTTGTGGGTCTTTCCTAAATAAGCCTTCACCGCTGCAAGGTGCATCCACTACAATCACATCAAAAAACGATTCCAAAGGCTTAAATGCTTTGGGGTCTAATGAACTGCATGCATAGTTAATGGTACCCCATTTACTCAGGTTTTCTTTTAATACAGGAAAGCGTGTTTTGATAATTTCATTAGCCAATAAAAAATCATCTTCTTGTAACAAGGAGCTGATGAGGGTGCTTTTACCGCCTGGAGCGGCGCATAAATCCAATATTTTAAGTCCAGCTTTATTCTCTTCTCGCTTAAGTGACAAAACTTTCTCCAAAGCAAATTGAAGGAACATACTTGAACTTTCTTGCACATAATAGGTTCCAGCATGAAACAATGGGTCAGCTATAAATGAAGGCCTCTCTTTGAGAATTCTGCCTTCTTTACACCAAGGCACTTCAAGCTCCGAATCAAACTTGTGAATGGGTTTAAATGGATTCAAAC
>JBMLPO010000098.1:0-1899 GCA_049242065.1 Bacteroidia bacterium | reverse complement strand
AAAGGTATGGAAAAGACTTGTAGTTGAACCAGGACTAAGAGCAATCTATTATGCCTCATTGGCTGAATCTTCTTTAGAACCGCGATTAGGAATTAAATACAATGCCACTTCTAAAATAAGATTAAAATTTGCTGGAGGTACATATTCTCAAAACCTAATGAGTGCGGTTAGTGACCAAGATGTAGTAAATTTATTTTATGGATTTTTAGCAAGCCCTGATAAAGTAAATGGCACAAGTGCAACTTATAAGAGACAAACTGCAGAGCATTTAGTAGGTGGAATTGAATTTGATTTGGGAAGATATATTGAAGTAAACTCTGAAGCATTCCTCAAAAACTTTAGTCAGATAACCAATGTCAATCGTGATAAAATTTACGATGACAATGAAAAAAATCAAGACAAACCTTATTACCAAAGAGCAGATATCATCAAAGAAACTGGTAAAGCTTATGGTGCTGATTTGAGAATTAAATATGAAAAAAAGAACGTGTATATCTGGGCAGTATATTCACTTACTTATGTAAGTCGCAATGACGGAAGACGCACGTATTTCCCGCACTTCGACAGAAGACATAATTTGAATTTGGTATTTACCTATCAGTTTGGAAAGAAGAACTCTTGGAGTTTAAACACCCGTTATAATTTTGGTTCTGGATTTCCTTTTACTCAAACACAAGGATTTTATGAATTGTTAAATTTAAATGGAGGTGTATCGAGTAATATCAATAATCAAAATGGAAATTTAGGTATAGCTTATACGGATGTGAATTCAGGAAGATTGCCTTTTTATCACAGAGTAGATGCATCATTGAGTAAGAAAATTAGATTCAGTGATAAGAACACATTAACATTAATTGCCTCTGCGACCAATCTATTGAACAGAGAAAATATCTTTTATTTCGATAGACTGAACTATAAACGAATCAATCAGCTGCCAATTATGCCCACTTTGGGGATAAATTGGAGCTTTTAAACAAGCAGTGCTCGTATAGTTTCGTTTTACTAACTATGCGAGCACACGCCAAAATACAAAATCAGCAGGAATGGCTTCACAAGTTTCTGCTAGTCATGGGAAAACTCATTGTTTTCTTACTCTTCCTTTTGATGATATCATTCAACTCAAAGGCGCAGCGTACTGCAGTTTATGAGGATGAAATCAGGTTTTACAACAGAGGACTTGAACTTTTTGAAAAAGAAAAATATGCAGCAGCCCAGAAGCATTTCATCTGGTTTGGAGGCATAAGCAAAGATCCTCAATTAAAAATCAATGCTTCTTATTATGCTGCTACTTGTGCCATGGAATTATTCAATGGCGATGCAGAGGCGCAATTGATGGGAGTTATTCAGAAATATCCTGAAAACCCAAAATCAAAATTAGCAAAATACCAACTTGGACGTTTGTACTACCGAAATAAAAACAACAAAGACGCGGTAAAATATTTAAGTGAGGTACCTGCTGATTATCTATCAAGTTCTGATCAGAAAGAATATTATTTCACCTTAGGATATTGTCAGTTTAAAACCAATATGTTTAAGGAATCGAAAAACTCATTCAAAGTTATTAAGGATGAAAAAAGTAAATTCTACGATGCTGCAAATTATTATTATGGTTATGTATGTTATCAATCAGGAGATTTTAATGAAGCATTAGAACATTTTGGCAGAATCAAATACCACAAGACATTTGGACCACTATCTTCAGTTTATGTAGCCCAAATTTATTTCTCTAGAAAGCAATACAAAGAAGTAGTTAATTATTGCGACACCATTACCAATAAAGATGTAGCTATTGATGTGGCAGGCATGTTAGGTCAATCTCATTTTCATTTAAATAATTACAGCAAGGCCATCCCTTATTTGGAGCAATTTATGAAGGATGCGCCTGTGATGCCTAAGAAT
>JBMLPO010000097.1:4711-8090 GCA_049242065.1 Bacteroidia bacterium | reverse complement strand
GTGCAAGTGCCAAATGTTAAAGGTTGTACCGAAATATCTTTATATCCGCAAGCTACTAAAATTGATGCAAATTCTTTTCCTTCTGGAAAATGTTGTACAGACTCAGGTAAATAGGTATAAGCATTACTACTTTTCGACAACATATTTCCCCAAACCGGTAAGATATTTTTAAAGTAAAACTGAAATACCTGTTTAAACGGAAATCCGCTTGGTTTAGAGAATTCTAGTATTGCTACCCTGCCACCTGTTCTTAAAACCCGATGCATTTCTTTTAAGCCAGCTTCTAAATTCTGAAAGTTCCTAACGCCAAAAGCCACCGTTATTGCGTCAAATTGATTGTTATCAAAAGGTAAATTCTCACTATCTCCTTTTACCATTTGTATTTGAGCACTCAATCCTGCTTCTTCAATTTTAACCCTTCCAAATTGTAACATTTGTTCAGACAAATCCAGTCCTACAATTTTTTCTGGTTTTAAAATCTTCATGGCTTCCAAAGCCAAATCACCCGTGCCAGTAGCTACATCCAAAATGGTTTTAGGTTGATAAGGCTTCAAAGCTTTCATGGCTTTTGTTCTCCAACCTTTGTCGATACCCAGTGATAAAAACCTATTTAAAAAATCGTACTTATGCGCAATGCTATCAAACATTGCTTCTACTTGCTCTTTTTTAGAACTCGATGAACTTTGATCCGGTTTAACTTCTTTCATTGTATATCAGTCAACACAACTGCTTCTATTAATGTTTCTTCTTATTAAATGATTTTGGCATTTTTTCTGGCCTTCCAAAATTCATCATTGATTTTGCCAATAAAATTTAAAATCTCTTTTCTTCCTGTTTGGTCTAATGCCGAGGTCTTAAACATCTGTGGCATTTGTTCCCAATCAAGAGCGAGTTCAGCACAAAAGGCTTCTATATTGGCATCTGCTTCTGCCGATTTTAATTTATCCAATTTGGTAAATACCACACAAAAGGGAATTTGATTTTGCCCCAAAAAATTGATGAAGCTGATATCGTTCATTTGCGGTGGGACCCTAGAATCAACCAAAACAAATACGCAAGCCAATGGCTCTCTTTTTTGCAAGTAATTCGATAAAGCACTGCTCCATTCGTGGCGTTTTTCTTTACTCCTTTTTGCAAAGCCATATCCAGGTAAATCTACCAAATACCAATTGTCATTGATCATGAAATAATTCATGCTCACTGTTTTTCCTGGAGTTGATGAGGTACGCGCAAGTTCTTTTTTCTTGCACAACATATTAATCAAAGAAGATTTCCCCACATTACTTCTTCCTATGAAAGCATATTCCGGAAAGATGGCTTTAGGACATTCCTTTAATCCCGGAACACTCATTTTAAATACAGCAGATTTTACTTCCATGCCGCAAAATTAAGTCAATTCAGGCAATTCCCTATCTAAACATCAGAATGAAGAGGAATTTTATCTAATACTAAGCCGAATTCCTGCATAAAGCCTGATTCCTTGCAGTGGTGCATAATTATAGGAAGGGTCGAAAGTATAGCCATTGGGATTGCCAACTGGGTCGTTTATTTGTTTATCGAAGGGATCAAAGGCGCGCATGATGGGATGTTGTGGAATAAAATTCAGGAGGTTTTTTACTCCGATATAAGATTCCATTCCCTTTCTGTATTTCTTCGTTATTTGAAGGTTCATCAAACCAAACCAAGGAGAATATTCTGGTCTGAAATCATTGGGTAAAATGGGTAAACGCATGGGACTATATACTTGGCCACTGATATCAAAACTCATCTCATATTTCCTCCATTCATAAGAGATTTGATAGGTTCCAGAAAATGGAGGTGCATGTAATTGTTGCCTTTTGATTGAAGCCGCTTGAGCTTGAGGAATCATGGTATAAACTTCCATCAAGGTAAAGCCCGCATTGATTTTTAAAGGAAAAGTAAAACTCATTTCTGTATTCAAAGTCATCCCTCTTGAAACTGCATTTTCCCTTAAATTGGCATAGATAATTGCATTGGGATCTGTATCGTAATCGGCCTGAATTCTATTATTGAAAATGGTATAAAAAGCACTGGCATCTAAACTCAAGAAACCTTTTTTGAAATGAAAAAATCGATTGTAATTCAAGTTGGCATTCCAGCTTTGTTCTGGCTTCAATTCTTCTTGAATCACCACTCTTCTTGCGCCTGTTAAAGCAGCATGGTCTTCTGTAAATAAGTTCACTACACGAAATCCATTACCTACACTCAATCGCCAAGTTTCATTCTGGTTGGGTTTGAAACGGTAGTTCAATCTTGGTGAAAAAATAGAGCCGTGGTTTTTATAATAATCGTAACGCAAACCTGTAAGTAAGGTATGATTGGTATGTAAGGTCCATTCATCTTGTATAAAAATACCCGGTAAATAACTAACAATGGCTTGGTTGAATTTACCATCATTACTCGAAGTTACGATGGAGTTATCATCATACCAAGTATACCTCAAACTCACACCTGATAAGAGCTCATGACGAAGCCCCAGTTTTTTATTAAAAGTATTTTGCAGAAAAGCAGTGTGCTGTTGGGCTATAAACCAAGTAGTTCCATAAGCAGAATATTGGTCGTGGTAATTGTATGAATACTGCAAATTAAAATCCTGGTTTTTGATTCGATAAGCTTGTTTGCCAATTAACTCAAAACGATTGGTATAAATGGTTTCTCCATAAATGCTATCTGTACCCATCCAAGCATCAGAAAAATTGAGCTGACCACCAAAGCGTTTTTCGGTAAAAAATCGGCCTGCTACAGAGCCTTCAAAATGTTTCTTTCCGTATTGCCATTTGTTAAAAATAGAAAACCTCAATTGAGTAGGAATATCAGTAAAACCATCCTCATTGATATCCATACGATTCATGAAATGAAACAAATTGATACCCGTTAACTGATAGGCATTTTTATGTTTACTCTTGATAGAGAAATCGAGGTTCTTTTCTTGATTCGAATTCGCCATCATATCCAAAAAAATAAAAGGCGCCTTTTCTGGTTTTTTGGTAATCACGTTTACCAAACCACCTACTGCTTCACTGCCGTATAAACTAGCTGCAGGACCTTTTACCACCTCCACTCTTTCTATTAGAGAATTAGGAATACCACTCAAACCATAAACAGAAGACAATGCACTTACAATGGGCATACCATCGATCAATACCAAAGTATAAGGACCCTCTAGTCCGTTGATATGAATATCGCCTGTATTACAAACATTACAATTCATAGTAGGCAATACTCCATTCACCATTTGTAAACCTTCAAACAAATTGGTGCTTCCGCTTTTTTGAAAAAACTTCTGTGAAAAAATTTCAACTGGCACGGGCGATGCTGAACGTGATTGTTCCTTCATGGTGCCTGTAACAGCCACCTC
>JBMLPO010000097.1:0-4701 GCA_049242065.1 Bacteroidia bacterium | reverse complement strand
TGCCTGCGATTGTAAATTAAAATGAATTTTCAAGTGCTGGTTTTCTAAAAGTTGCACCTTCCGAATAGCAGTCTGGTAACCCACATAAGAAACTTGAAGATGATAAGTTCCAGGAAGTAAATCACTGATTTGATAATAGCCATTTTCATCAGCCTGTTGCACCTTGCCGGTTTCTTTTACCAATACAATGGCCATAGCTAGCTGCTCTTCACCCGATTTTACCGTACCTTCAATACTCGCTGCTTGTAATCCACTTACAAATACTAACAGAATGATATACAATAAACTAAATCTCATTTCGATACAAAGGTGCGGGTATTTTTAGAATTCACAAAATATATTTTTAGATTAGTCTAAATTTATTTTAAAGTCGACCAAAAACCGAGACCGATTTATTTTCTTACCTTTGTGGCATGCAATTAGGACTGATTGGGTATCCCTTAAAAAATGGTTTTTCAAAAGCCTACTTCGAAAACAAATTCAAGGCTTTGAACATGGAGAATGCTTCATATGAAAATTTCCCCATTGAAGACCTCAAAGATTTCCCTTTGTTTCTAAAAATGCATCCCCATTTAGATGGACTCAGTTGCACCATACCGCACAAGCAAAACATCATTTCTTTTTTGAATGAAACAGATGAAACTGCAAGCAAAATTGGAGCGGTGAATTGTATTAAAATCAGTAAGCAAACAAGTGAAAAACCCTATTTAAAAGGGTATAATACCGATGCATATGGATTTGAAGTTTCGCTGAAGAATTTCTTAAATGAAGCACCCATCAAAAAAGCGCTAGTATTTGGAATAGGAGGCGCAGCCAAAGCCATAATTTATACACTTCAAAAAATGGGCATCGCTTGCACATTGGTTGGAAGAGAACCATCAAAGGCCCTTGATAAAATCAGTTATAGCGATTTACAAGAAGCTCATTTCGAATCGCACTCATTGCTTGTTCATTGCAGTCCACTTGGTATGCATCCACAAATTGAAAACCTTTTACCCATCCCTTATGAATGGGTAAATGAAAATCATTTCTGTTATGATTTGATATACAATCCAGATGAAACGCGCTTTTTAGAGGCATGCAGAAAGAGGGGAGCAAAAACCAAAAACGGTTTGGAGATGTTGCATGCACAAGCCGAAATGGCCTTTGATATTTGGTCTGGTAAAATCTAAAACAAACTCAATTGATCATTAAGTAACCTAAACGACATTCTGTGGTATTCACAAGGTCCGTTTTGAGCGATGGCCAATCGGTGATCGGCAGTTGGATAACCTTTGTTTTTCTTCCAATTGTAAACTGGATATTGTTCATGCAGCTGGAGCATCCATTCATCTCGATATGTTTTAGCTAAGATGGAAGCAGCTGCAATACTTTGAAATTTCGCATCACCTTTTACAATACAAAAATGTGGGATTTGCGGATAAGGAATAAAACGATTTCCATCAATAAGTAATAAATCTGCTTTTGTTGTTAATTGTTGAATGGCTTTATGCATAGAAAGAAAACTTGCCTTGAGAATATTTACTTGGTCAATTTCAGTATTAGTCATGGAAGCAACCGCCCAAGCCAAAGCCTTTTCTTCAATTTCAGGACGCAATTCTTCTCTATTTTTTTCACTCAGTTTTTTGCTATCATCCAATCCTTTGATGCGTTTTTTGGGATCAAGAATGACGGCAGCAGCAAACACAGGTCCTGCTAAACAACCTCTGCCTGCTTCATCGCAACCAGCTTCTATTTTACCTTCTTCAAAGAATCTTTTTAATGCCATTACTTCTTTATAAATACTGCCAATTCACCTTTGGCATCACTTAAAATCAATTTCTTTTCTTTTACTTCTATGAAAAGTGCATTGAGTAAGGCTTGTGTGTATTCGGCTTCTAACATACCTTCACAAGATTTCAATGTACTTGTTCCTGCAACAAAAACTTTCTTGTTTCCTTCACAAATAAACCGACCTGCAATTGGGTTACATGAATTAAATCCCGTGTAGTTTTCTTGAATCAAATTGATGTTTACATGTACCGATTCTTGCATGTTTTTACTTTGTATTTTTCCTTTTATAGATTGAAGAAACCACTTGCCATCTAAACGAAAATCGGGAACAAACATCCCCTGCCCTTCATAGTGTTGGTAGTTTAAATCTTGCTCATATTTTACATCAACTATAACCTGATAAGTATAGGTCTTTTTGTCGCCAATGATGCGTGAAATTTTGGGTTTCATAACCACCCTTAAATGCCCCAAAACAGTTTTGATATTGTAATAATAATCTGTGGAGTTGAAGTCTTGATTGGGTTGAGAAAAAGGAGCAGTAAAAATCATTCCCGTTGAAGATAAAAATCGGATGATTTGGTTCTTGGATTGATCTACTTCAAATGACCATTCAGGTGAACTTCCTTTTGCAAAAAACAAAATGCCTTTATCGTGATACAATTTTAATTCTTCTTTTTCACTCAGCACTTTTGCAGGCTTCTTCATGTTTTGCTTTTTTGATTTTGATTGAGCAAAACCCCAAACGGGCAAAACCATCCAAACACATAAAAAAATAAAAATGCTACTTCTCATTTGATTCTCCCATTAAACTAACAATTTGTTCTTGTGCTTCTAATAAAGTAATTCTGTCCATGCAGGTATTCCCTAAATGTTTACAATTGATTTGATCACAAGGATTGCATTCAAGTACATGATGAATATACCTACTTTTTTCTCCAGGTGGATAAAAAACATTGGGTTCACCAGGACCAAATAAACCCATTGAAGGAATATGACTTACTGCAGCCATACATAGTGGACCACTTTCATTTCCTATATACAATTCTGCCTTTGATAAAAAAGCAATAAGTCCACCCAAACTTATTTCACCTGCAAGTGAAAACGCTTGGATACCGCTTAATTCAATGATATGCTGAATCAAGTTTTTCTCAGATATATCACCCGTAAAAACAATGCTGTATCCATACTGCTTGAACAACCAATTCGACAAAGAAGCAAACTTTTCTGGATTCCATCTTCTGAGCTCTTTTCTCGCACCAGGATGTATCAAAATAAACTTCGATATTCCCTTCGACCTCAACCATTCTTGGCAATTTTGAAGTTCGGCTTGAGCGGCATATAAACGAGGAAATGCTTTTGGTTCTTCATCGAATAAAGGAGCAATAATCTCTGCATTGGTTTTTATCTCATGTGGATGTGTTCCTAATTTTTTATTCTTGAGTCGAATACTTGCTCTGTCTAATCTGATAGGTGGTGGGTTCAAAAATGCTTCTAGTAAAGTTTTCCAATTGCCTCTTAACTCAAGCCATAAATCACATGGGGATTTGAATTCTTTTAAGTCGTGAATAATAAAATCAATTGAAGGATGTGCTTCCACCAAAGCCCTGCAAAACGGCTTACACAACAAAGTAATTTTCGCCTTTGGGTATTTCGATTTCAAAGCATCAAACACATGTAAGGAATAACACAGGTCACCTATTTCATCAAGCTTTACCACTAAAATATTTTGAACAGGAATGTCTTTGATAGATTTGTTCCTATTGATGAGGCGACTCAATAGAAATGAGCCGCCATAAATCAGTTTTTCCTGGTAGTTATGTGGTATGATTTTCCCAAAAAGCATGCTGCAATGATACAAAGTTGTTTTGAATGATTTAATTTACCGCCCTGCTTGTCCTGAAAAGGGGCAAAATTAGAATATGAAAAAGACCTTTATTAGCAATTTAATTCTATTGATGTCGGTAAACCTACTGATCAAACCCTTTTGGATATTGGGTATCGACAGAGGTGTGCAGAATTATGTTGGCTACGAACAATATGGAATTTACTCAGGCTTGATGGCTTTTTCGCTATTGCTCATCACCTTATTGGATTTAGGAATCAACACCTATGTATCCTCGAATGTGGCAAAAAATCCAGATAAACTGAAAGATGAATTCATTCCCTTGACAGGATTTAAACTTGCCTCAGCCATTATTTATGTAATAGTAACCTTGGTATTAGGAAAACTCAATGGTTTTGATTCATACAGAATACAATTGCTTTTGTTTTTAAGCTTCAACCAAATTTTGTCTTATTTCTATATTTATTTTAGAAGTATCATTGGTGGCTTACAATTGTTTAGAATTGATGCAGTGTTATCGGTAGTTGACCGGATATTAATGATTCTCTTTTGTGGTTTGATGTTATGGACCAGCTTCCTTGAAATGAGTATTGAAAGATTCATCTATGCACAAACCATTGCTTATAGCTTGGCTATCTCTGCAACCTTATTGGTCTTAAAAACCAAACTCATCGATTTAAAATTCAAGTTTAATTTACCACAACTGAAGCAGGTATTAAAGCAAATGTTTCCTTATGCATTGCTTTCATTAATCATGACTTTTTATACCAGAATGGATGCCGTATTATTACCTAAACTATTGGTAGACGGCGATTACCAGAATGGCGTATATGCTTCCGCATACAGATTATTGGAAGCATCTAATATGATGGCAGCCATGGTTAGCATGTTACTCTTACCCATATTTTCTAAAATGATTGCCGAAAGAGAGAACTTGAGTAGTTTGGTTCAACTGTGCACTGGCATTATGATTATACCCGCCATCACCTTGAGTTATTCAGCATTTTTATACCGAGATGAATTGATGCATGTGATGTTTCCGAGAAGTGATGCCTTTGCAGGAGAAGTATTTGGTGTAGTGATAC
>JBMLPO010000096.1:0-1315 GCA_049242065.1 Bacteroidia bacterium | reverse complement strand
AACTAATTTGTAAACCCGGTGCCATGAATTTGCTTTTTCCATTTAGCCACCACAAATAACCATAAGATGGATTGATGTTTTGTGATGAATTAATCATTGATTTAAAGTAATTCGAATCACTTAATACAGCCGTCGAATTCCAATACCCTTTGTTTAACATCAACAAGCCAAACCTTGCCATACTTCTTGCTTTGCTATAATAAACATTGTTAAAACTACCTGGTGTTTTAAAATATATACCATCCATTCCTGTTTTTGATTTGATATTGGCCAAAGCAAATTCATTAATTGTTAAACCCGTTGATGCATCAATAACCTCATCTAATATTGTATAAGGTGCATTGTGGTAAGCCCATCTATTCCCGGGTTCGGCTTTGTATTTTAAACATGCAGGATTATAACAATCTTTATCAGCAACACCATCATCTAGTCCACTTGTCATGCTTAACTGATGTAGAATTTTAATCTTTTGTTCCTGTGCATTGGTCATGGAAGTAAATCCAACACCTAAATACTTTTGTGAGGTATCATTTATCGATAAAAAGCCATTTTGCTGAGCAATTCCTACTAAAACAGATGTAAGTGATTTACCTGCACTTGCCCAATACCAATTACTGTCTTTGGTAAATGTGCCATAATATTTTTCAAAAACTATTTTACCATCTTTTAAAATGATAGCTCCTTTCGTTTGAGTAACAGCTAAAAAACTATCTAATGAGTTTAAAGAATTAATATCCCAATTTAAAGATGCCGGACTGCTGGTTTCCCAATTACTTCCAACAAGCGGAGGAAAGTATAAATTTTGTGAAAACGATTCTAAAGAACCAATTAGAGTTAAAACAAGAAATAGTATTTTTTTCATCATGTTCGTTTGATTTAAATTTCAAGAAATAGTTTAATGTGTCTTTTTATATTCTTTTAAAGCTTGTTGAAAAGCTTCCTTTCCCATTTGAATCATTTCTTCTGCTCTGTAAAATTCAAAAGTACCACATGAAGTTCTTGGAACATGAACAAGAATCTCCGGTTTATAAATCTCCTCCATTACTTCTGCCAAACGATCTTGTGTATAATCATATGAGGTATTTACCAATTCAAAAACACTTAGTTGTGGAACTTTTTGTTTGGCTTTTGTTTTCGGTTTTACAAAATTTGAAAAGTATTTATTCATGAATTCATTATCTAAAAATGAAGCAGGTTCTTTTGCAACCTGAGCTATATTATTATCGTTTGGAGACAACGCATTGATGTTAACAGCAACAATTATGGCATCACTATTCTTTTTAACATGATTAATTGGCAATGGATTTAATACGCC
>JBMLPO010000095.1:0-14735 GCA_049242065.1 Bacteroidia bacterium | reverse complement strand
ATTAGTATTAGTTTGTCAGCACAAGTGCGAGGCAAACTATACAATGCCAATAAACAAATTCTCGCTTCCACTCCTATCTATTTGCAAAATGGTCAAAGTACCATTAGCAACCAGCAAGGAGAATTTGAATTCAAGAATGTTTTAAATGGAACCTATACCCTGAGTGTTCAAATTCAAGAGCAATTGATTCAGTTACAAAATTTCACGAAAAATATTGATCCATTAGATTTAGGAGATATAAGTATTCCTAAAAGTCAAACCTTAAGCGAGGTGATTATAGCTAAACCACTCCTGAATGCTGGAGTGGAGAGAATGCCAGAAATAAGAGACAATATTATTTACGCCACAAAGAAAAATGAGGTAATCAGACTGAGCACAGCTAGTGCAAATTTAGCCCAAAACAACAGTCGACAAGTATTTGCAAAAGTGCCAGGTGTGCATGTTTGGGAAAGTGATGGCAGTGGTGTACAAATGGGAATTGCAGCAAGAGGCTTATCGCCAAATCGCATGTGGGAATTCAATACACGTCAAAATGGATATGATATAGCGAGTGATCCTTTTGGTTATCCAGAAGCATATTACACGCCATCAGTAGAATCATTAGACCGAATAGAAATCATTAGAGGAGCTGCTTCAATTCAATTTGGACCTCAGTTTGGAGGAATGGTGAATTACATAAAAAAGAAATCCATTGTAGGAAAAAAAATAGGCATTGAATCAACCCAGACATTTGGAACTTATGGATTGTTCAGCAGCTTTAATGCTGTTGGAGGAAATATTGGAAAGTGGAATTATTATGCCAATATAAACTATAGAAGAAGTGATGGATGGCGCAACAATAATGGCTATCAAACTTGGAATGGTTTTATCAATCTCGGATATGAAATCAATTCAAGAATGAACATTGCATTGGAACTAACACGAATGGACCAATTGGTTCAACAACCAGGTGGATTAAGTGATTCCATGTTTCAAATCAATCCAAAATCATCGAGCAGAAGCAGAAATTGGTTCGATTTAAAATGGACAATCCCTGCTTTAAATTACGATTATAGAATCAATGCAGATAACCACCTCAACATAAAAGTTTTTGGATTATTAGGAGACCGCAGCAGCATTGGATTTTTAAATGCCATCAACCTACCCGACACCATCAATTCTATAACTGGAAAATACCAAGCCAGAAGAATAGATGTAGACCATTATAAAAATTGGGGTGCAGAAGCAAGATACCTAAAACACTTTTCCCTATTCAAACAAAAACAAAGTTTATCCTTTGGCATGAGGTATTTTAAAGGAGAAACGCAAAGATGGAGAAACTTAAACGGCAATACTGGCAGCAACTACGATTTAAGTGTAAGTAATGAAAGCAGAAGTCTTGACCTCTTATTTAAAACCAGTAATACTGCCTTATTTGCAGAACAATTGATCAATTTCAATCAAAGATTAAGTGCAACAATTGGATTCAGATACGAGATGCTTCAAAATACTGCAGAGGGTCTGTATGCAGCGAATTTAAAAATGAATGAAAAATCTAGTTCGAGAAATTTTTTATTAGGTGGATTAGGTTTACAATATAAATTAAACGCGAGTACCCAAATATACTTCAATGCCACGCAAGCTTATAGACCAGTATTATTCTCAGATATTACACCAGCCTCTACAACTGATTCAATTGATGAAAATTTGCTTGATGCCAAAGGATATAATTTAGATTTAGGATATAGAGGTCATGTATCTAATTGGTTGAATTTTGATATGAGTATCTATTATTTGTATTATGGTAATAGAATTGGTAATTATACTATCAATGGAAAAAACTTTAAAACAAATATTGGGACTTCAATCAGCAAAGGAATAGAATCCTATATTGAAGTTTCTCCAACCAATTTATTCAACTTTACAAAATTTGGAAATGTAAATGTGTATGCGAGCATTTCATTATTAGATGCCGAATATACAGAATGGAATATTCCTGATATGAGCAAATCTATTCAACATAAAAAAGTTGAAAATGCTCCTTCAGAGATTTATAGATTTGGAATCAATTATCGCTACAAATATTTCAGTACTGGCTTACAATACAGCATTACAGGTAAAACATTTGCTGATGCCAACAATACAGAAAAACCCACTGCTAATGCAACTGCAGGTTTGATACCCGCATACCATGTTATGGATTGGAGTTTCCAGTACAACTTTCTCAAAAAGTACCAAATCAATGGAGGAATTAACAATGTATTGGATCAAGCTTACTTCACTAGAAGAGCAGGTGGCTATCCCGGACCCGGATTATTACCTGCAGAAGGAAGAACAGCTTATATAGGAATGGGATTGAAATTCTAAATCAAAAGGGCAGCTTTAAAATAAAGCTGCCCTTTTGATTAAATGATATTTACTTACTTTTTTAATTTAGGCTTTGGTCGTTTTTTTAATTCAAGCCCTAAATCACTCATGGCATTCATAAAATAAATATAGGCATCATAGGGAGAATCATAAGGACTGAAATATTTGTGTACATCCCCATCGGCCCAGTACTTTGTTGTCATATAATAAAAGTGATCGGAGGTTAACATTTTCTTCCAAGTATCAATAAATAGTTTATCGCCCGACTCATAAATATCTTGTTCAAGGCTGTAAATTTTAGCTATACTTTCATCTTGAAGCGGATTACCTAACCAAGCTGATAAATCACGTTCTGTATCGGCCCAACTTATAAAACTATGCGCATCATAAACATCTCTTACTGGATAAGCATCTACAGTTTCACTCACGGTTTTAAAATCAAAATCAGGATGTTTTAATACATAACCAGGCATATACCTCATGAATTCAAAAATGCCAGATTCTGCCCATTGATGCTCACCAAAGGTCTCATAATCCATAAACAAATTGATGGTTTCTCCATGTCCAGCAATGCTATGTACCCACTCTGCATACCTATCAGCAGTTAGGGGCCATTCACTCCAATTTCTATCAGAAAATCGAAAGGCGATATCATCACTCATTTTATAATTCTTGAGTAATGATTTGATATGTTGAACATTGGGAGCTTTATATAAATGGTTTGGTGAACGATCGCCCAATAACCTATCAACACCTTCACAAATAATTCCCTTATAACCCATTCCTTCAATTACAGCAGCTAATTCATTGTTGTATTGAAGTTCTGTATTTCTGAAAATTTTAGGTTCTTGTTTGAAATACTTTTTGATGAGCTGACGATGTTGATCGACTTGCTTCTTGAACTCATCTTTAGAAAAAATATAAGAAAGAGAATGGTAATAAGTTTCACTTATAAACTCCACACAACCTGTATTGGCTAATTCAATAAATGATTGCAACACATCAGGTCTCCAAGCTTCAAATTGTTCTAAAGCAACTCCAGAAATAGAATAAGAAATTTTAAATTTACCTTGATGCTTTTCAATTAATTCCAACATCAATTTATTGGTAGGTAAATAACATTTCTCTGATACTTTATTTAATACATCTCTATTCTTTTGGTCGTCGAAGTAGTTATGGTTATGACCAATATCAAAAAAGGTATAAGGCCTCAAACGGTAAGGCTGATGAACCTGAAAATAAAAACAAATTGATGGCATATAATTTTCGTTAATTTTTTAATTATGATTCGTATTCATTCCAAATGCTGTTGTAAACATCAACAACTTGTTGGGCACAATTCTCCCAAGTTATGGTTTCAAGACTGTGGTTATTGGCATCAACCACACTTTTCTTCAAGCCTTCATAATCGAGCGCCGCTACAATGTATTGGGCAAACTTCTGTACATCCCAAACATCAAATTGCATAGAACCTGTTAGCGCTTCTGCTACACCTGAAGTTTTGGATATAATAGTTGGTATTCCGTATTGAACAGCTTCCACAGCACTTAATCCAAATGGCTCACTCACTGAAGGCATACAATAAACATCAGCAATTGCTAGGAGCTCATTGAGCATCACTTTATTTAAGAAGCCTGTAAAAAAGAACTTATCCCCTATCCCATAAGCAGCAGTCTTTTCAATCATCGGACGCAATAAATCACCACTACCTGCCATCACAAACTTCACATTGGGATGATGGTCGAGCACCAATTTAGCTGCTTCCACAAAATATTCAGGACCCTTTTGCATGGTAATTCTTCCAAAGAAAATCACCAACTTTTCATCAAAAGGACTTTTCTTCACTGTATGTTTTACTGCTTCTATCCCATTGTGAACAGGCATAATTTTATTCCTATCAACGCCATAGTGTTTCTCACAAATTGAACCAGTATAATGACTTACAGGTATAATTCTATCTGCCAAATGCATGGCTCTTCTTTCTAAATCGTAAACCCAATTTTTACTGTGCTCACCGGCCCTATCATACTCAGTTGAATGCACATGCAAAACCAATGGTTTTCCCGTTCTTAGCTTTAATTCCATTCCAGGTAAAAAGGTCATCCAATCATGAGCATGAATCACATCAAATTTCTGACGAAGACTATATTGAACCGAAATCCTTGCAAACTCAATTACCTTTTTAATTACATCACCTGCATATAAATCATCAATTTCAAATGGTTTGATATCCTCATGTAAAACATCATAAAACTTCTGACTGATAAATTCATTTTCTGGAATTCTTGAATATGGCCCATAATGCGATTTTCCATTGAACTTGGGCTCATGAAATGAATATTCATGTTCTTGCTTAAACAATTCTTGTAATTGTTCTCTGGTAAATGAATTGAGTCCAATGAGTTCTATATTGGGTATATCAAAATTAGGTACACTTTTGGGTATGATCATCTTTACATCCGCCAAGGGTGAAAGCGCTTTACACAAGCCCAAAGTAGCAACACCAAGTCCACCACTAATTACAGGAGGGAATTCCCATCCGAACATTAAAACCTTGTTTCTATTTTTTTTGACAGACATGAGGGACAACTTTTAAGATTTCTATGTATTTTGCAATTTCATTTAAATAATGAGTTCGTTAATATAAAAAACATCTAAAGGTATAACAAGTAAAAATGCAAGCTCAGTCAAAATACTCTATTAAATATTATCCCGATTCAGTTTTATCCTATAAAAAAGAAGGCAATTATATTTATTTCAAAACCAGTGAAACCATTCTCGAGGTAAAACTAAAAACAGATAGAATTATTCGTTTTAGGTATGCGGCGGATGGCTTTTTTCAAGATGATTTTTCATATGCAGTAAGTAAGTATTTTGAAGAAAAACTAATCTCTTTAGAGGTACACGAAAAGCCTGATTGCTACGAAATCGAAACTGCATTTGTAATTTGTGTCATCAACAAAAGTAATCTGAAAGTGACCATGCTCGATAAAAACCGCGAGCTCATTCTTGAAGATGAACAAGGTTTCCATTGGCAACACTATTTGCAAAAAGGTGGAAAGATCAATTACAACAGTAAAAAGATTCAGCCCGATGAAAGTTTCTATGGCATGGGCGATAAACCAACTGAATTTAATATCAGAGGAAAATACTTTGAAAACTATGGACATGATGTGTATGGATTTCAAAAAGACCAAGATCCTTTATACAAGAACATTCCTTTTTATATGGGATTGCATTCTGAAGGTAAACATGGATATGGAATTTTCTTCGATAATACTTTCCGTACCATTTTTGATTTTGGAAAAGAACAACATGATGTTTGCAGTTTCTGGGCTCGTGGTGGTGAAATGAACTACTATTTCATATATGGCCCGCAATTGGTAAATGTGGTAGAACAGTATGCCATGTTAACTGGTAAGCATGAGCTGCCACCATTGTGGGCTTTGGGATACCATCAATGTAAATGGAGTTATTATCCTGAATCAAAAGTGAGAGAAATTACTTCCGAATTTAGGAAGCGTAAAATCCCTTGTGATGTCATTTATCTAGATATTGACTACATGGACGGGTTCCGTTGTTTCACTTGGAGTCCTGAACATTTTCCTGACCCTAAAAAGATGATATCAGACCTGAGTAAAGATGGATTCAAGACCGTAGTGATTATTGACCCAGGAATCAAGATTGATAAAGATTATTGGGTTTGGAAAGAAGGGGTTCAAAACGACTATTTCTGTAAAAGAGCAGATGGTACTTTAATGGAAGGTGATGTATGGCCAGGTAAATGTCACTTCCCTGATTTCACCAATCCAAAAGTTAGAAAATGGTGGAGTGGTTTATTTGAAGGACTGATTGACGCTGGAGTGAAAGGCGTTTGGAATGATATGAACGAGCCCGCAGTCTTTGAAATTGGAACTTTCCCAGAAGATGTTAGACATGATTTTGATGGGCATCCGAGTTCTCATCGCAAAGCCCATAATGTATATGGAATGCAAATGGCTAGAGCTACCTATCAGGGCTTAAAGAAATACTTGATGCCAAATCGTCCTTTTGTTATCACACGTTCGGGTTACAGTGGATTACAACGTTACTCAAGCGTATGGACAGGCGACAATACTGCAACTTGGGAGCATTTATGGATTGCCAATGTACAATGCCAAAGACTTGCCATCTCTGGTGTATCTTTTGCGGGAAGTGATGTAGGAGGATTTATTGGAGAGCCCGATGGAGAACTCTATACACGTTGGATTCAGTTGGCAGCATTTCATACTTTCTTCAGAACCCACAGTGCTGGTAACGAAACCAAGTTTAACCAAGAACCGTGGAGCTTTGGAAGTAAATATGAATTCATTATTAAAAAATTCATTCATCTAAGGTATCAAATGTTGCCTTATTTATATACTGCATTTTGGCAACATAGTACTTATGGTACACCCATCATTAAACCCTTAAGTTATATCGATCAAACCGATAAAGAAACTCATCATAGAATGGATGAGTTTGGTTATGGTGATCATATCATTGTTGTTCCTGTTGTAACACCTAATACAAATGAAAGAACAGTCTATTTGCCTAAAGGTACTTGGTATCACTTATGGAATAACCATGAATACAAAGGAGGCAAAGAACATAAAGTTACTTGTCCTATAGACCGTATTCCCATTTTTGTGAAAGCTGGAGCCGTTATTCCTAATTATCCTAAAATGCAATACGTAGGTGAATCTGAAATCACCGAAATGATTTTGAATGTTTACTATACAAAAGAAAATGATGTCCTAAGTGTGATGTATGAAGATGCAGGAGATAATTATGGATACAAGGCAGGATTCTATAATCACCATCGTTTTTATACCAGTGGAAACCAAAAAAATCTTGTCTTAACTCATTTATTAGAGGAAGGTAATTATGAAACTTCTTATAAGAATTTCAGAATTGTAATTAATGGAGTTCCATTTGATTGTAAAGAAGTTGTGATTGATGGAAAAACCATTCAACTTACAGAAAGAAACTTTGCAGTGGGCACCATTAAACTAAAAGTAGACAAGCATTTTAAACGTTTGATTCTTCGTTAGAAGTCTCTACAGTTGCTGGTTGATCCTGCTTCTTTTTTTTGAATATCTTACCAAGTCCTGATTCAGCTAATTTACCTATCAGGACTTGGGCAAGACTAATTAAAATTCTGTTTCCAGAAATTTTATTAAGCCCTAAAGCACCTAGTATTCCTGGAAGAATTAAATCTGCTGCGATTCCTAAGCTTGAATCATTTTTAGAGAAAGGACTGATTTCTTTCCAAATTAATTTTAATTTATTCTGAGATAAATACTGATTCTGTCGTTTCAATTCTGACTCTTGAAATTTGATTTCTTGTTTGAGCAAAAGTTTTTTTAACCTTAGCTCTTCCAAATTTTGTGGAGCTTTATTCATGGCCTCCCTCCTCTCTGCTGAGCACTCTCACCAAAAGATTACTAATGGGTTTTGAAATACTTTTTCTAAAAACAATAACCAATAAAAACAAAATCATATAAAACAAAGCCAGTAAGCCAAATCCCTTTAGCATACTTCCACTGATTTCGGCAAATAAAAATCCAAGCATCACCGAAACAAACATGAGCGACAGAAATCCAAACAAAATGATCAATACAAATGAGGCAGACATACCACCTACAATTGCAGTCTTCTCAATTGCTTCAAGCTTTGCTAATTCAATTCGTTTTTCAGCATAATCAACCAACAAGTCTTTATAATTCGAGAAAAATGAATCTTGCTTGTCTTGATCCAATGGCTCTTGTTTGATTTCATTTTCCATTAAGAGAGGCTATTAGAATTTGATGAATCAGAATTTAATTTATCCTTCAAATGATCTTTCCATTGCTTAGCCTTATCTTTTGTTTCAGCTACTATTTTTTTGCCGTATTCACTGGTAAACAACCAAGTAATAGCTGCACCAATTGCAACGCCAAACAAAAAGGTGAGCATATTTTTATTCTGCTTATTCATGGCATTCATTTTAACAAAGATAACAAGAAGAAAATCGAAACTTGGTGAAATGTTTTGACTTTGAAATCAGATATTTGATGCATGTTAGGAAAACAATCAAGTTCTGAATCAAAACAACAGTTTGGTTTTTACTTTCTATTACTGTTTGGCATTTTTCTTTTTGTTATGCTGTATGATTATTTCACAGCATTTCTTGGAGCAGTTATTTTTTATCTACTGTTCAAAAATTTCATGGCTTATTTAGTCGAAACAAGAAAATGGCGGGCATCAAGAGCAGCTCTATTATTGATGTTCTTATCACTGTTAATTGTAGTGCTACCAGGCATTCTGATTGTTAATTTACTTTATAATAAAATTGCAGAAGTCGTTAGTGACCCTGGATCATTGATCAATGCCTTTCATACATTTGATGATCAATTAAAGGATTTTCTAGGAATAGATATTATCTCTCCAGAGCAAATCAATTTATTAAAGGAAAAAATGACGGGCTTATTGCCAGAACTCATTAATAAACTACTTAGTACATTCAGCACATTAGCCATCATGTATTTCATTTTGTATTTCATGCTCATCAGTTACCATGAAATGAGTGATTTTATTGTCGACTTTCTCCCCTTCGACAAAGGTGTTACACATTTATTTCAAAAGGAATTGTATGATATGACTGTTTCGAATGCCATTACAACTCCACTCTTAGCGAGTATTCAGGGCATATCGGGTGGACTCGCATTTTATTTCCTTGGCATACCCGATGCTGCATTTTGGGGAAGCATGTGTGGCATCTTTTCATTCATCCCCATAGTTGGATCTGCCATGATTTGGATACCAGCAACTTTATATTTATACGTTAGTGGCAACCAAGTTCAATCTTATATTTTATTGGGATATGGCATTTTGGTAATTTCCAATATCGACAATGTAATCAGAATGGTTTTACAAAGAAAATTTGCAGATGTTCATCCCATCATCAGCATATTTGGCGTGCTCATTGGATTGAATTTATTTGGAATTACTGGGCTCATCTTCGGCCCATTGCTCATCTCATTCTTTGTACTAGGTGTAAAAATATATAGAAGAAACTATGTAAAAAGACCTTTAATAGATCAGCAAGAAACGACAGAAGTGAATCAATAATTATTGAACATTTTTCTTTAAGTCTTGTTCTCTTTTCTTCTCAGCCTTTTTAGCAGGCCCACCAAATAAGGAAACATTCACATATCGTGCTGGATATTCTCTCATGTCTTTTAATAAAGCTTGTAATTCGGCACTTGATTTATTTAAGTTCTCATACAGTTGAGGATCATTCATCATTTTACCAGCCGTTCCATTTCCCTTGTTTAACTTTTCAGCAACTTGAGCTAATTGAACACTTGTTTTCTGTAATTCAATGATGAGGCTTTTTATTGGAGCTTGAGATAATGAATCAGAGATTTTTGAAATATTTTTCAAGCTTGCTTCAATTTCCTCATTACTCTTTTTAAAATTAGAAGTAATGGATTCGATATTAGCAGAAGTTTTTGAAAGCCTTCCTGATTCGTTTTGAATCAATTGGTTCAATGCTGCAGTTGCCATATTGAGGTTCTTCATGGTTTGAGCCAAATCATTAATACCAGCATTTAAGTTTTCAGAACCACCTGTTCCCATTACTTTTTCAAACTGACCCAAAACCTTGTTTAATGAAACCAAAACATTTTCAGTTTTGTCTTTCACTGGCTCAATCATACCTGAAATAGACTCACCAATACCTATTTCTTGGGTGCCTTTGATGGTGTCACCTTTAAAAATTGGAGTTAATAAATCAGGAACAATTAATGATATGGCTTTACCACCTAATAAATCCATACTAACAATTCTTGCCTCCGAGGAGCGAGAAAGCATGATATTTTGATCGATGATTAAAGTGGCAATAATTCGATTGGCAGAATCCGTTCTTAAAAATCCAAGTTCCTCTACCTGTCCAACTTTTAATCCCTTGTAATAAATAGGAGTTGACTTATTGACACCATCAATGGTATTATAAACAACATAATAAGTATTTTGGCGGGAAAAGAATTTTTTGCCGCGAAGAAAATTATAACCGAAATAAAGTGCAGCCAATGAAACAACTGCAAACAGACCAATTTTGGCTTCTCTAGGTATTCTCAAAATAATTTGATTTGGCTCAAAAATAATAATTATTTACACATTTAATTGGGGTAATTTATTAGAACAAAAAAGGCCTTGCAGTAGCAAAGCCCTCCTGTGTATGTTAAGTATATTGAGTTATTTAGCGGCCTGAACCCCCTCAAATACATTTTTATAATCAACAAAAGCTTTAGCCATTGCTGTAGTAAATTCATCCATGCCCTCGTTGCTATTCAAATATTCACGGTCTTTTTTGTTGGTAAGAAATCCTGCTTCCACCAAAACACTAGGCATGCCTGTTTTCCAAAGTACCACAAAGCCCGCTTGTTTTACACCACGGCTGCTTCTATTGATGGATTTAGAAATTTGGCTTTCTATTTTCGAAGCCAATTTAATGCTCTGATCCATATAGGCATTTTGGAATAAAGAGAAATAAATATGCGATTCAGGTGAGCTTGGATCGAAACCATCGTACTTTTCTTGGTAGTCGGTCTCTAATAACAAAACATCATTTTCTCTTTTAGCTACATCTAAATTATCTCCTGCCTTATGCAAACCCATAGCAAAAGTTTCTGTACCAGCAATTGCAGTATTTTTATGTGCATTACAATGAAGTGAGATAAATAAATCAGCATTACTTCTATTAGCAATGTCAGCTCTTTCCCATAACTCAACAAATTTATCCGACTTACGTGTATAAATAACCTTAACTTCAGGCATCAATTCCGTAATTTTGTCGCCGAGCTCTTTAGCCATTTTTAAAGTTATGTCTTTTTCTTTAACACCATTTGAACTACATCCCGGATCATGACCACCATGCCCTGCATCTATAACAATTGTTTGAATAGACCTTCGAAATTTTTTCGAACTACTTGGAGGCGTCATAGCCACAAAGACCAAAAACAGGAAAAATGGCACAATTTTTTCCCATTTAGAGAAGTTAACCACTTTATTTAGCTTTGCGTTTGAATCAGACATTACCACATTTGTTAATTTTAAATCAGTTGAAAAAAATCTGCAGAAATAAGCGAATTGCCGAATTAATATTCCTGTTAGCGGTTTTTCCGTTTTTTTCTGCTGCCAACCATCCTTCATCAAATTTAAGCAATTCAAATCGAATTTCTGTTGATATTTTGTTAAAAGATTATTCAATTTCTTCATATTCAGTCAATTATATTTTTTCAGACTCTACCAAAACCCTCATTCCAGATAGTTTATTGATTGATTCCAATTACTTACCCAGAACTTCATCTGCTATGAAATCTAGGGTCAAGTACAATGCCAAAGATTCCATCGTGTATAATTCACAGGAAAAAACGGCCACACTTTATTCAGATGCCAAAGTGTTGTATGAGGACCTAGACATGAAAGCCGCTAAAATTAAAATCAACCTCCAAAAAAATACGGTCAATGCCACTGGTCAATTAGATAGTGTTGGAAACCTAAGTAGCACGCCTATTTTTAAACAAGGCGGAAGCGAATACAAAATCGAGGAAGTAACCTTCAACTATGAAACCAAAAGAGGAATCATGAAGGAATTCAAAACCAATGAAGGCGAAGGTTTTATTAAAGGAGAAAAAGTGAAGAGAGATGAGCACAATAATTTTTATATCAATCATTCTTATTATACAACTTGTGATGCCGATCATCCCCATTTTTATATTGCTGCAGAAAAACTGAAAGTAATTCCAGGTAAAAAAGTAATTACAGGTCCAGCCAACATGGTTATTGAAGGAGTAAGAACTCCCTTATTTTTGCCATTGGGTATATTCCCTTTAAAACGTGGACAACAATCAGGTTTAATTATTCCAACTTATGGAAATGCAGCAGGCCGTGGTTATTTTCTTCGTCAAGGAGGTTACTATTTAGGTTTAGGAGAACATATGGATTTATCACTCTTAGGTGATATTTACACCAATACTTCTTGGCAATTGAGCACTCGCTCTTCCTATAACTATCGATATCGTTTTAGCGGAAGCTTTAGTGCCAATTATGCTTTTAACAAACAAAATAATCCTGAAGACCCCAATTATAGTGAATTCAAAAGCTTTCAGATTCAATGGTCGCATAGAGTTGACCCCAAAGCAAGACCTGGTAGCACCTTTAGTGCAGATGTAAATTTAGTTGGAAACAATTACCTCACATTTAATAACTATACACCGCAATCATTTAACAATGTTATCAATTCAGGTGTGAGCTACAGTACCATCTTTAACAAAGGAAAACAAAGTTTATCTGCCAATGCAAGAGCTTCACAAAATCTTCAAACAAGAGATTTATCTTTAACACTGCCTGATGTTTCTTTTACGGTTTCATCATTTCAGCCATTTAAATCTAAATACAAACCAACAGCCGAAACGTGGTATGAAAAAATAAGTGTGAATTATACTGGATTGATGCAAAACATTGTTAATACCAAAGATTCAATGTTATTCAGAAACAGAAGTAGTGAAGACTTAAAAAAATACATTGATACCGCCATGAATAATGGTATTAGACATAGTGTTGCCATTCAAAATGGATTCAATTTGTTTAAATATTATACTGTTTCTGTAGGTGCTGATTTTAGTGAGAACTGGACATTTAAAACCAGAGAAAAAGATTGGGACAGCACCAATAGAAGAATCAGTTCAGGTTTTCAAAGTGGTTTTGCAAGAGCTT
This sequence comes from Bacteroidia bacterium, assembly GCA_049242065.1. GTDB lineage: Bacteria > Bacteroidota > Bacteroidia > UKL13-3 > UKL13-3 > CAISCU01. The sequence goes on along the minus strand of JBMLPO010000095.1, from coordinate 1,607 downwards.
ATAGTTATTCTATGAGAGCGGGTGTTAGTACACGTTGGTATGGAATGAAAGTATTCAAAAAAGGTAAATTGATGGCTATAAGACATGTCATGAACCCTTATATGGATTTTTCTTATTCTCCTGATTTTAGTGCAGACCGATTTGGCTTTTATCGCTTTGTTCAAAATGATACTACAGGTAAGAACTTTGATAAATACAGTCGTTTTGAAGGAACCTTATATGGCGGACCAGGTACAGGTAGACAAGGAAATATTAACTTCTCATTAGATAATAATATTGAAATAAAATGGAGAACGGGTAAAGATACTTCAATGAAAGAGACCAAAATCAAAATCATTGAAAGTTTTAGAGTGGGCGGCTATTACAACATCTTTGCAGATTCAATGAACTTAAGTATCTTAAATGCATCAGCAAGGACAACCCTATTCAAAAATATTTCAGTTATTGGAAGTGCTAGTTTTGACCCATATGTCAATAATTTAATTGAAACAGGAAACTCAAAATATTATACCCGCATCAATCAATTTAGTGCAGATAATGGAAAGCTTGCAACCCTCACCAATGCAAATGTAGGTATCTCTGCGAACTTAAGTCCTGATATGTTTAAACGTAAAGACCAAAGCAGAGCTGAAAAACTAAAAAAGGAAATGCAAAAACTAGGTTATGCAGAATTCAATATGCCTTGGAGTTTGATGTTGAATTATACTGTTTCTTATGACTATAGAAATAAACTAAGTAATTTCTTTCCTTCCGAATACACGCAAACATTATCCTTTTCAGGAAATTTAAGTCCAAGTAAAAATTGGTCGTTTAGCTTCAATTCTGGTTATGATTTTAGTTTGAATAAAATCTCTCACTTGGGAATTGATTTAAAAAGAGACTTACATTGTTGGCAATTTACCTTCAACTGGACTCCTTTATCTGCTTATGGTACCAAGTATTTTATGTTCAATTTGAATGTGAAATCATCGGTACTTCAAGATCTTAAAATACCAAAACGCAAAGACTGGTTCGACGATAGAAGAATTTAATGATAAATATTATCATGTTTCTTTGAATCAAGAATGATATTTTGCGACAAATTTCGAATTACCAAAATCTAATACACCAAAAATGAAAACAGTTGCACTCAATGATTTACATGTTTCTTTAGGAGCAAAAATGATTGAATTTGCAGGCTATAACATGCCTGTTCTTTATACCAATTTAATTCAGGAACATTTAGCTGTTAGAAACAGTGTAGGTGTTTTTGATGTGAGTCACATGGGTGAGTTTTTATTAAAAGGTGAAAAAGCACTTGACCTCATTCAACTAGTTACTTCAAATGATGCCTCCAAATTGACAGATGGTAAGGTACAATACTCTTGTTTGCCAAATCATGATGGTGGTATTGTAGACGACTTATTGGTTTACCGTTATTCTGCAACTGAATACTACTTAGTTGTGAACGCATCTAATATTGAAAAAGACTGGAATTGGATTAGTTCTCATAATACTTTTGGTGTGGAGATGACCAATCTAAGTGATGAGTACAGTTTATTAGCAGTTCAAGGCCCTAATGCAATCAAATCAATACAAAAACTAACTGATGTAGATTTATCATCAAT
>JBMLPO010000094.1:0-4256 GCA_049242065.1 Bacteroidia bacterium | reverse complement strand
TAGTTAAGAAATGGAGAATTCTGAAGAAAAAAAACAATTAGACCTTGATGCTACATTAATCGAGACATCACATAAGGTTGAATCATTCTATGAGAACAACAAAAAAGCAATCCAGTATGGAGCTTTAATGATTGTATTGGCAATCGGAGCTTATATGGGTTTCAAATCGTTTTATTTAGAACCTAAAGAAAAGGAAGCTCAAGCTGCCATGTTCCAAGCTCAAGCTTGGTTCGAAAAAGATAGTTTTGATTTGGCATTAAATGGACAAGGAGATATTGAAGGTTTCAATTCGATAGCAGAAACTTACGGTTTAACCAAAGCTGGAAATTTGGCTCATTACTATGCAGGTGTTTGTAATATGCGTAAAGGTGATTTCGCTGCAGCTATCGACCATTTAGGAGATTTCAGTACAGACGACGAACTAGTTGGTCCTTTAGCAACAGGTTTATTAGGTGATGCTTATGCTGAGAGTGGTGACGTTGAAAAAGCAGCTTCTCAGTATATGAAAGCTGCTAATCAAAGCAAAAACAAATTAACAGCTCCTATTTTCTTGAAAAAAGCGGGTATTGCTTTTGAAGATTTGAAGAACTTTGGAAAAGCAGCTGATGCTTATGAAAAAATCAAAAAAGAATATTCAGAAAGCCAAGAAGCAGGTGATATAGATAAATATATTGCTCGCGCAAAGGCAATGGAATCTGCAAACTAATTCATAGTGTATAACAGTAAAAGCCAATCTACTAGGTTGGCTTTTTTATTTTAAAATTATGGCAACCGCTCTCAAAAACCTATCTGAAACCGCACTCGGAGAAAATAAAATTTTCAAATCACTGCATATCGGCCTTGTTGTAGCTGATTGGAATGAAGAAATTACTCATTCCATGAGAGATGCTGCTATCAATTTTCTTATTGAAAAAGGGGTACAGAAAAAAAATATTCACCTTCATGCAGTACCTGGAACTTTTGAATTACCAATTGGTGCGCAATGGCTGGCTTCTAAATCAAAAATAGATGCCGTTATCGCTATTGGATGTGTCATTCAAGGAGAAACACGCCATTTCGACTTCATTTGTGATGCTTGTGCAAATGGAATTACCGAGGTTTCATTAAAACTTAACAAACCTGTAATATTTGGAGTTCTAACCACCAACAACCTAGAACAGGCAAAGGATAGAAGCGGAGGAAAACATGGAAATAAAGGCATTGAAGCTGCTGATACTGCTTTAAAAATGTGCTTATTGAATAAATCTATGTTTTAATCTTTTTTGTGTTTTTGTATTCCCTTAAGTTTGAAAAACCAATGCATCAAAATTGCATCTCATGAAATTGAAAAATATACTCATTCTGTCTTTTGTTTTGATTCTTTCAATCTCTTGTAAAAAGGGCTTTGAGGGCACTAAAAAAAGTCAAGCGCTTCCAGAAACTTTTATGGTGGTAGATACTATCTTTAGAACAGGGCCTGATAGATTAACCACAAGAGTTGAAGCTCATTGGTGGGGTAATTCATCTGGTGGATTCATCACTGCTTTTGAAGTATCTGCTGATAATGGACTTAGTTGGACAAAAACCAAATCCCAAGACAGTATTTTCTTGATGAACATTCCTGCTGGACAAGATAGTTCAGATGTAGTTATTCTTGTTAGAGCTATTGACCAACTTGGCCAGAAGGATGATAGTCCAGCCTCAACCCTTTTCCCGATAAAAAACTCGGCTCCAGAAGTGAAGTTTATTTTCTCTCAGGTTTTAGCTGGAATTCCTTCTACCAATCCTGTGAATGTATTTCCTGTTATCAAGTACAATATTCAAGGTTATGACCCAGATGGAGAAGTTCTGCAATCTTTTGAATTGTTCATCAATGATACCAATGCAAGTCCTTATGTCTTTACCGGCACTAGCACTGCATTTACTTTGGTAGCAACAGACCCTAAAGCCGACTCTTCTAGATGTCAGGTGTTTCTTGGAACTTCAACAAAAGCACAATCTGATTTAAGCCCTTATATCAGATTAGGAGCTTTTAATACAATTTATATTCGTGCAGTTGATAAGGCCTTGTCAAAATCAGGATTTATTGCAGCTCCAAGGATTTGGGTAAAAAGAGTGAAGTCAGATCTTCTTGTTATCAATGCTTATAACAGTAGCAAAACATTTGTTCAAAATTTCTATTGCCAAAGATTGGTTTTAAATGGGATAAGCTTGTTTGATACACTTCAAGCCACTGAAATCATTGATAATAATTATACCCAATTACAACCTGATTTTCAAACCCAAAGCAGAACTTTTTCTTTGTTCAAAAAAATACTCTGGTTCAGCGACGATGCCAATTTTTCTCTTTCATTAGGTCAAAGAAGTACCTCTTCTTTCTTTGATGCGGGAGGCAAAATGTTTATGACTGTTTCCATCAATTCTAGCTTCGACCCATTGAGTAATTTCCTTGATTGGACTCCTATCAAAAGTCTTGTCAACCCAGCTGTAGGTTCTGTTTTTAGGGTAAACATCAACGCTGATGTTCCTCCAATGAAACCCAATTGGCCGCTATTAAAATCAACTGCAATTATTGCATCTGCTCGTCCTTTTGAATTACCTGGAGAAACCAATGATATTGGTTACGATTCTTTGTATGCTGGTGGCATTATTGAAAGTAAATCAGGACAATCTCCTAGCGCTTGGACAGGCGTATCTACTGTAATTGCTAGAAGATATATGAAATCAACAAACAAGAGTAATTTCATTATTTCGAGCATACCATTGGAGCGCTTTAATGGAAGAAATAATATCGATAGTTTATTCAATCAAGTATTGATCAATGAACTCGGATTCTAAGATAAAGAGCATTGTAGTTTTTGCAAGTGGAAGTGGCAGTAATGCTGTAAAATTGTGTCAATCAGTACAGCAAAGAAGTGATATAAAAGTAAATGCAATTTTTTGTAATAACCCACAGGCAGGTGTTATTCAAAAAATGAATGACTTTAACATACCCGTAATTATCTTTAACAGAGAAGAATTCAAAAACCAAGAAGAATTCCTATCAAAAATAAATTCCTATAAGCCCGATTTAATAGCACTTCTTGGATTTTTATGGAAGGTACCTGCCTACTTGGTGAATGCCTTTCCCAAGAAAATTGTGAATTTACATCCTGCACTATTGCCCAAATTTGGAGGAAAGGGAATGTATGGTCATTTTGTTCATGAGGCAGTTAAAGCCGCTAATGAAAAGGAAACTGGCATCAGCATTCATTATGTGAATGAGCATTTTGATGAAGGAGAAATCATTGCTCAATTTAAAGTTGATTTAAGTGAGCATGACAATTCAGAAACAATCGCTGAAAAAATACATGTCTTGGAACAAAAACATGTTTCAGATACTATCATCAAATTATTAATTGATTGATATAAAATTCAAGAATCCTTTAGATTTTCATAAAAATAATTTTGTATTTAATCAGACATTTACAAAATCAATTAGCTACTTTTGCAGGCTCTAAAAACCTCCTGCATGTTAGCTTCAATTAAAATCAAAAACGCCTTAATTTCAGTATTTTACAAAGATGGATTAGAACCCATCGTTCAATCTCTTCACCAACAAGGAGTTCAAATTTACTCCACAGGTGGAACCCAACAGTTTATTGAAGCATTGGGAATCCCAGTAAATGCTGTAGAAAATTTAACAGGATACCCAAGTATTTTAGGAGGAAGAGTAAAAACTTTACATCCCAAAATTTTTGGTGGAATTTTAGCCAGAAGAGAAGAAGCAAATGATTTAAAAGAAATTGGAGAATTTGAAATTCCTCTTTTTGATTTGGTCATGGTTGATTTGTATCCTTTTGAAGAAACCCTTGCTAAAACAAATGATGAGCAAACCATTATAGAAAAAATTGATATTGGAGGAGTTTCTTTAATTCGTGCTGCAGCAAAAAACTTCAAATATTCTTTGATAGTTGCAGATAAAAAAGATTATGAAAACCTCTTAACTATTCTTCAAACACAAGATGGTTCTAGCACAATAGCCGATAGAAAGTTGTTTGCTGCAAAAGCATTTCAAACCACATCTCACTACGATGCAGCCATTTTTAACTATTTCAACCAAGAAGCTGGAATTGAAGCCTATCGCTTAAGTATCAATGAAGGTCAAACTTTACGTTATGGAGAAAATCCACATCAAAAAGGTTTCTTCTTTGGCAACTTAAATGAATTGTTAGAAAAGCTTCATGGGAAAGAACTTTCCTATAACAATTTATTAGATGTTGAAGCCGCCGTGCAGT
>JBMLPO010000093.1:0-1462 GCA_049242065.1 Bacteroidia bacterium | reverse complement strand
ATGAAACGCCTTCTTCTTTTATTTTTCTGATTTCACTCAGACTGAAAACCTGGTAACCACCGCTATCAGTAAGCATGGGGCGGTCCCAGTTCATAAATTTATGTACACCACCGGCCTTGCTAATTACTTCTAAACCCGGACGCAGATAAACATGGTATGTATTGGCTAATATTATTTGTGCTTTAACTCTTTCAGCTAAATCTTTTTGTGAAACTGATTTAACAGTAGCTTGAGTGCCAACAGGCATAAAAATTGGAGTATTTATTGGTCCTCTCGAGGTTTCAATAACTCCCGCTCTTGCTTTTGAACTTGAATCTTTCGACTGAATTGTAAATTTCATGAACGGCAAAGGTAAACAACTCAGTCGTATCAACAATGATATTAGGTTTCGGGATTCAATTCAAAAAAATTACATTTGAGCATGCATATTATTGATTTACCTTATAATAAACTCATTGGTTTGTCAGTTTCAGATCGTCCTGCTTTTATGTTGATGTTAACTGAGGATGAGAAATATACAAACCATGTTCAAACTGTTCATGCAGCAGCACTTTTTGCTTTGGCTGAAGGAACATGTGGCCATTTTTTGTTAAGCAATTTTGATGGTATTGCAGAAAATGTGTTTCCTTTATTAAGAAAATCGGAGGTAAAATACAAGAAACCTGCAATTGGAAAAATCTATTCAAAAGTGCAATTGATTGATGATACGATTGAATTGTTTACAGCGAATTTCCTAGAAAAATCAAGGGCTTTAATGTTGTTAAAAGTAGATTTGTTTGATGCAAATGAGGTTTTGGTTTTTCAAGGTCAGTTTGAATGGTTTGTGACTAAAGCCGTTTCAGCCTAATAAAGCGGCATTTGTGCGATTTTTAGAAATTCCATTCATTTTAAACATAAGTTTGGCAAATAATTTGCTATAGTTGATACTTGCAGTTCCAAATCATGAGAGATTTTTTCAGCTTAGGCATAATAGATAAATACATACTTAAAAAGTACTTGCAGACCTTTTTCTACTCGGTTTTGCTTTTTACTTTGATTGCTATCTTTATTGATATCAGTGAGAAAATTGATGATTTTATTAAACGTAAGCCTCCTTTAAGTGTGCTTATTTTTGATTATTACATTTTTTTCATTCCCTATTTTATGGGTTTGTTTAGCTCGGTTTTTGTGTTTTTAAGTACGCTTTTCTTTAATTCAAAACTAGCTCAAAACACAGAAATTATTGCCATTTTAAACAGTGGATTAAAATACCCAAGATTTTTAAAGCCTTATATGATAGGTGCTTTTGTATTGTTTGTGGTATTTTTAATTCTAAACACGCAAGTTCTTCCTTATTGCGATAAATACCGATTGAAGTTTGAAGATGATTGGATTCATGACCATGTTCAAACCCAAAATAACAATATTTTTAATATGTTGGATGAAGACAATATCATTCACATGGAATCTTTTAACTATGAAG
>JBMLPO010000092.1:0-28306 GCA_049242065.1 Bacteroidia bacterium | reverse complement strand
ATAGCACTCCTCCAACTGCCATCTTAGTCAACAATAAAGATACCAACTCTATCAAATTCAAAATAGATGATCAGTTTTCAGGAATATCTAGCTACCAATTGTACCTAAATAACAAATGGGTTTTAGCAGATTATGATGCAAAATTTGATTTATTGACTTATACATTTGATGAGGTTTATGCAATAGAAAAACAAAAGGCAATTTTAAACAATGAGAAAGCCAAATGGACCATCAAACTAAGTGATAAGCAAGGAAACAAATTAGAGAAAAGCTGGGAAATAGATTGGTAAAACAAATTAGATAAATCTTTGCTTATACAAGTATGGCACTAAGTTTAAATATTGGAGATAAAGCACCTGAGTTTGCTTGTAAAAATGAAAAAGGGGAACTTGTTTCATTAAAAGATTTCAAAGGAAAAAAATTGGTATTATACTTTTATCCAAAGGATGATACACCGGGTTGTACAGCCGAGGCCTGTGATTTAAGAGACAATTATCACCAATTTATTAATCAGGGTTTTGAAATTTTGGGAGTAAGTCCTGATAGTGAAAAGAAACACCAAAAGTTTATTACTAAATATGAATTACCATTCTCCTTGCTTGCAGATGAAGAACATTCTGTAGCTGAAGCTTATGGAGTATGGGGAGAAAAAAGCATGTATGGAAGAAAGTACATGGGGATTTTAAGAACAACTTTTGTGATTGATGAGAAAGGGAAGATTGTTCAAATCATAGATAAAGTTGATACCAAAGCACACAGTAAACAACTCATTTAATTTTTATAGTCAATCAAAGAAAAAGGCGACCTGCGGTCGCCTTTTTCTTTGATTGAACTTAGGGATTAAGGCCTCAACATTACCACTCCATTGATACTATTTAAATCAATGATTGGATAATCTAAAAAGTCAACAGAAGCATCTCCATTTAAATCTGTATTTAAATAGCCTAAGTCACCATTTATTGAGCCTAAATCTAAATCAGGATAATCCAAAAAGTCAATAGAACCATCCTGATTGATATCACCAGAATAAATACCGAAGACACCAGACCCTAAATCTACTTGATTAGCGCCATAAGCTTGAGAGGCTGATGTAGAAAAATTATAACTAGTGGAACTATTTAATACTATTGTATCTGCTGACCAAGTTTCAATTGAGTTCCTGTGTTTAATTGCAACATAATACGCATTCCCAATAAAACTTGCAGGTATACTTGCTATTGCATCACCTCCTACACCTAAAGTGGTTTTTACTGAATAAACACTATCAAAATTATTTTTATCATGCAATACAATGAAAATTGTATCTGCTATCGTATTAGGGGTAATGCCATCAGCATTATATGGGGCAGTAGTCATGGCAGAACTACCAGTGTACAATCCTTCTAAAAAGACAGTTATACTTAAGCTTGCTGAAGAAGAACTTAATGAACTCGAATCTGTACCAAAAACAAAAAATCCAAGAGTGCTTAAAGAATCGCTCAGAATAGAACTAGCACTCGGAGCCGCTGAACTTACTTTAGCATATGAACCCGTTAATGTTGAACTGATTGCCAAGGAATTCATACTACCTATTGATGCCTCTGTTAATCTTATGTTTGTTGATGTAAAATTTGATGAACCGCTTGTTATAGAACTCTCCCAATATCTATTGCTACTGATGCTCATCATATTGGCTCCTGCAGTTCCCCCTGTGCTAGTTTCAAACACCTCTGCTTTAACATCCACTACTCCTCCACTTGTTGTAATTGGGTTGACCAATTCCAAAGGAGCATAACTTGTTTTCCCTATTGGATATATATAACTAAGTGTTCCTGCACTGCTTGCTGGTATTCTTCTTATTAATGATCCTTCTATATATCCTCCTTGTCTATTGATTGCAGTATCTGAACTATTCAACATCGTGATTGTATTCACACTGCTACCCACTAAATTACCTCCATTCATTACTAGATAAGAATTGATTCCTATTGCAGACCCTATTGTTACTTTTCCCGTTCCATTGATGCGTAAGGTTTGGATATTTCCATTAAACATCGATGATGGTAAACTGATATCACTGCTATTTTCAAATACCAATTCGTTTCCACTATTGCCTATTTGTAAGGTTCCACTTGTTCTGCTGATTGAACTTCCTGAGTAGGTCAATTTTTGATTTGATCCTACCTGTAGATTTCCTTGGTTTAATACCAAATTACCCAATACAGTTAAATTACTTCCTAGGTTTACACTACCACTAGAGGCCCTATTGATGTTTAAATGATTCACTATCTCTGAGCCTGAACTAAATCTTATTGTTCCAAAACTTCCATTTCCTAAGATGGTCAGATTTGAGCTTGCATCTCCTATTAAACTACCTGAACCGCTAATGCCTGAACTTACACCTGACTTTCCTAATGTTAAATTAAATCCATTCAAATCCAATTCATCTGTTACGCTATTTAATGTAATCGCATTGCCTCCATTAGGTCCTTCACATAATAAATCAGACATCATTCTGATACTACCACCACTCTTTGATGATACGATATAATCTATATTAAAGGTTCCTGATCCACTTACTTCTTGTATGCCTGATCCACTAAAAAATACTGCTCGTGAATTTGAATTAAAGGTGCCATTGTCTATTAAGTTTCCTGTGATTTCTAAGTCTCCTCCACTCACTGAACTGAGAGTTGTTGTTGCTCCTGTGGAATTGGTATAAGAAGCTGCTAGAATACGTTCTGTGGATGTTCCCATATTCAGCGTTCCATTGTTGATGATATTGCCTCCTACTGTTAAACCGATGACCGTTGGTGATACTATGCTCAAGTCTTGCAGGCTTAATGTTGAACCGGCATCGATGCTTAAATTACCGCCCATAAAGCGAGCTGTATTACTTGTACCTTTTACATTCAATGTAGTATTACCACTCACCTGAACATGATGAGGATAACCTGCTCCACTTGTTGAACTCCATTCCAAACTTCTTCCATAAGTTCCTCCTGTATTGTATATCAACAATGAACCACTATTGTAGGTAGGTGCATTATTTGCTACAAAGGAACCTGGCTGTAAAGTAAGGCTTCCATTGATACTTGAACCCGCTCCAAAATCTACACCGCCTGATATACTGATATTGCCAAAGGTACTTGTTCCACTGATGGTACCCGTTCCTGCAAAGCTGATATTACTAAACGTACTGCTTGTATAAGTACCTGCATTGCTAAAGCTGCCACCATTAGCTATGGTCAATGTTTTTGCACTGCCATTATCTCCTACAAGTGTACCTCCACTATTGATGCTTAAACTATTTACGCTGCTATTGGCATCTAGCACCACTGTATGTCCATTTGCAATAGTATAATTCCCTCCTGGAACATATGCAGTACCCCAAGTTGTTGCATCACTGAAATTTCCACTTTGTACAGAAGTAAAGGATGGGATGGCTTCTCCAAAAACAAAGAAGCCTAAAGAAGTTATAGAATCGCTCAGAATAGAACTAGCACTCGGAGCCGCTGAACTTACTTTAGCATATGAACCCGTTAATGTTGAACTGATTGCCAAGGAATTCATACTACCTATTGATGCCTCTGTTAATCTTATGTTTGTTGATGTAAAATTTGATGAACCGCTTGTTATAGAACTCTCCCAATATCTATTGCTACTGATGCTCATCATATTGGCTCCTGCAGTTCCCCCTGTGCTAGTTTCAAACACCTCTGCTTTAACATCCACTACTCCTCCACTTGTTGTAATTGGGTTGACCAATTCCAAAGGAGCATAACTTGTTTTCCCTATTGGATATATATAACTAAGTGTTCCTGCACTGCTTGCTGGTATTCTTCTTATTAATGATCCTTCTATATATCCTCCTTGTCTATTGATTGCAGTATCTGAACTATTCAACATCGTGATTGTATTCACACTGCTACCCACTAAATTACCTCCATTCATTACTAGATAAGAATTGATTCCTATTGCAGACCCTATTGTTACTTTTCCCGTTCCATTGATGCGTAAGGTTTGGATATTTCCATTAAACATCGATGATGGTAAACTGATATCACTGCTATTTTCAAATACCAATTCGTTTCCACTATTGCCTATTTGTAAGGTTCCACTTGTTCTGCTGATTGAACTTCCTGAGTAGGTCAATTTTTGATTTGATCCTACCTGTAGATTTCCTTGGTTTAATACCAAATTACCCAATACAGTTAAATTACTTCCTAGGTTTACACTACCACTAGAGGCCCTATTGATGTTTAAATGATTCACTATCTCTGAGCCTGAACTAAATCTTATTGTTCCAAAACTTCCATTTCCTAAGATGGTCAGATTTGAGCTTGCATCTCCTATTAAACTACCTGAACCGCTAATGCCTGAACTTACACCTGACTTTCCTAATGTTAAATTAAATCCATTCAAATCCAATTCATCTGTTACGCTATTTAATGTAATCGCATTGCCTCCATTAGGTCCTTCACATAATAAATCAGACATCATTCTGATACTACCACCACTCTTTGATGATACGATATAATCTATATTAAAGGTTCCTGATCCACTTACTTCTTGTATGCCTGATCCACTAAAAAATACTGCTCGTGAATTTGAATTAAAGGTGCCATTGTCTATTAAGTTTCCTGTGATTTCTAAGTCTCCTCCACTCACTGAACTGAGAGTTGTTGTTGCTCCTGTGGAATTGGTATAAGAAGCTGCTAGAATACGTTCTGTGGATGTTCCCATATTCAGCGTTCCATTGTTGATGATATTGCCTCCTACTGTTAAACCGATGACCGTTGGTGATACTATGCTCAAGTCTTGCAGGCTTAATGTTGAACCGGCATCGATGCTTAAATTACCGCCCATAAAGCGAGCTGTATTACTTGTACCTTTTACATTCAATGTAGTATTACCACTCACCTGAACATGATGAGGATAACCTGCTCCACTTGTTGAACTCCATTCCAAACTTCTTCCATAAGTTCCTCCTGTATTGTATATCAACAATGAACCACTATTGTAGGTAGGTGCATTATTTGCTACAAAGGAACCTGGCTGTAAAGTAAGGCTTCCATTGATACTTGAACCCGCTCCAAAATCTACACCGCCTGATATACTGATATTGCCAAAGGTACTTGTTCCACTGATGGTACCCGTTCCTGCAAAGCTGATATTACTAAACGTACTGCTTGTATAAGTACCTGCATTGCTAAAGCTGCCACCATTAGCTATGGTCAATGTTTTTGCACTGCCATTATCTCCTACAAGTGTACCTCCACTATTGATGCTTAAACTATTTACGCTGCTATTGGCATCTAGCACCACTGTATGTCCATTTGCAATAGTATAATTCCCTCCAGGTACATAAGCAGTACCCCAAGTTGTTGCATCACTGAAATTTCCACTTTGTACGGAAGTAAAGGTAGATGGAAAGGTATACATATAATTCAATCCTAAGCTATCATCTACCCTTAAAACAGCAAGTGATTTTTCTAATTCTATTAAAGAATTTAAGGTAGTAAGGTTTAGCGTAGAAGTAAAAACATAATAACGTATAGTACTATTAACGGTTCCTGTAACAGGAATGGTTGCGGTCCAATTGGTATTAGTGGGCGAATTAAGAGGAGTCGCTTGTACAATTGAACTTGTTCCAGTAGAGGCAAAATTTGAACCTGTAGTATATCTTATATAAATATTTTCACCAGGTGAACAAGAATCTGAACTTGTAATTGAAACAGTAGCACTTCTATCTGCATTTACAGTAATAGAACTTCTTGTAATTGTAACAGGTGCATTTTGTGTGTATCCAACATAAAATTTCGCATTGGTTGCAGTATAACCACAATCATTGAATACAAAAGTATAACGACCAGCTGAGCTCATATTTAAGCCCATATCATTACCAAAATTATAGGCTGAAATATTATTTATTGTATTTAATGCGGCTACAGAAGTTCCGGAAAAAACCCATTTATTTTGGAATCTATTTGATGAAGGCCCAGAGATAAACAAAAAACCACTACCGCCGCCACCACTCATACTTCTTGGTGTAAAATCACCACCAGAATTTTGCACATTATAGGTTTTCACCCAATGCCCTCTTCCATCTGCAGGATTTCCTGTATTCACAGAAACACGTCTATAAGTTGAATTCGAACCCGATGCAGTTGAATATGAATTCATTTGTCCTACAACCTGAATAGGCTCACCAGAAAAAATATTTTGTGCTTGAATCGAAAATATATTTGCACTTAAAAGTGAAAATAAAAGTAATACAATTTTTAAAAATCTCATTTGGCTACTCATCGCTAATTACAATTAACCTCTAAAAATAAACCATTAAACTGTTTACACAAAAACAAAAAAATGAGGAGATCTTCATTTTTATCAAATGTAGCCAAACAAACTAAAAAAATAAAAATAAATGGCTGATTTTCAGCACTAAAACAAAAATTGCCGAACTATTGTGTATAATTCGGCAATTGTAAAAAAATAATAATTTCTATAAACAGAAGAATTTAAGCTCTTTTTGCTCTTTCCCAATTTGCGCTTTGTTTACCTTTTAGAAAGCGACCTAAACCTAAAAACATACACAAATTCATGATAAAGAAGTAATAAGGCACAAAAAGAATCTTTACTTTAATTTGTTTATTCGCAAGATACCAACCTAGCAGGGCCATTGAATAAAATAGTATTTGAGCTACCAAGATAGGTACATAAATTCCACCTAATTGAAATGCTAGAATGAAATTAACTAGAATAAGTAAGAGCAGTGATAAGGGAGCTAGAGTCCACCTTAAAACGCGATGGGATATAAAAAGGAAGCTCACTTTAAAATTAGAAAAAATATTGAAAGCTTGAGGAAGTCGACTCATACTTTGCCAAGCACCGGCAGCAATTCTAATTTTTCTTTTTAGCTCTTCGCCAACATTAGCTGAAGCAGTTTCTGCAGCATAGGCATTTTTCTCATAGATTACTCTAAATCCATCTAATGCAATTTGCATACTCTGCATTAAATCATCCAATAAAGAATCTTTTGGAAGTTCTTTGTATAAAGACTTTCTATAGCTCATGAGTTCGCCAGCAGCACCCACAATGGTATAGAAATCTGAATCTAATTGTTTGAGGAAGCTTTCGTACTTCCAATATATTCCTTCTCCTGCACCACTTGCATTCTCTTTATCTTTTGTGATAATCCGTTTTTCACCAGTAACAGCGCCCACTTCCTCATCGGCATAATGTTTTACCATTTCACGAATGGCTTCAGGATTGATATCTGTATTGGCATCACAAAAAACAACTATTTCACCTGTCACATATTTCATGGCTCTATTCATAGCAGCAGCTTTACCATTACGCGCATCTTCATGCAGAGCTAAAACCTCTTTGTATTTCGCTATCCGATGAGGAGTATCATCATTAGATCCATCACTAATGAAAATCAATTGTAATTTATCTTTGGGATATTCTAACTGAAGACTGTTTTTTATTTTCTCTTCAATATAATCAGCTTCATTAAAACAAGGTACAACTAAACTTACAGTTGGTTCATATTTCAAATCGAATTCTTTTGGTTTATTGAAAACATTCTTCAACTTAACAAGTATGTATAACAATATGCCATAACCTAAATAGCTATAGAAAACTACTGCTAAACCAATCCAGAATATCCATTCAAAAATATTCATACTATTGTTTACCTAATTTGGTCCATGAAGTATAAAAACCACAGGTAAAATGACGAGGGAGGAAATCAACCAACCAACAATCAAACTTTTGCAGTGCTTTGATTCTTCTAGTGAACAACGAAAATGGAAATATTCTTTCAAGAAAATCTGCATTTTGGTATTCTAATGCTTTGAACCCTACACCTTTTAACAAGCGATTGAACCCACCAACACTAAAGAATTGAACGTGGGTTAAATCTTCGTTTGATGATTGTAATGTTTTAGCGCTATAACCTAGTAGTTTTTTGAAAGCGATAATTCCTTTATCTAAATTATTTCTTCCTAACCACTGCATAGGTCGTGTGATTAGAACTTCACGAGGGCCATAACCATTAGGAACAGTTGCAGCAAAAACTCCGCCTGGTTTTAATATCCTGTAAATACTTTCTAATAACTCATATGGCTTATGTAAATGCTCTAATACTTCTGAACAAACAACTGCATCAAATTCATCACCCATTGCAAATGAATTGGCATCTAATAATTGAAATCTAACATTTGGATAAGTATTACGACTGCTCGCTGTATCAATTGACGCTTGGTCAATATCCACTCCAATTACATTGTAGCCCAGTGAACCTAAAGCCAAACTAATGTTTCCATTTCCACATCCAATATCCAGAATCTTGGCTTCGGGATTATTCATTGCTTTAATTGAATTCACGATAAAATCTAACCTTTTGATATCTTCAATATCAGAGTAAGTAGTGGCAGCTCTATAAGAATGTTCCATGATTATTAATTGATATTTTGGGGTTGACGTTGTTGCAATTTCTTTATTTTTTATCAATTATTCACCTAATATCTGGTGATAAATATCAATTGTTTTACGTGCATTGTCTGTCCAAGAGAACATTTTACTTCTTTCGAATCCAGCACTAATTAATTCAAGCTTCCGTTTTTCATCATGAAATAAATCACTAATGGATGCGGCTAATTGTTCTGGTTGAAATGGGTCGATAAGCAGAGCCGCACCACCAGCAACTTCTGGCATACAAGAAGTAACAGAGGAAATGACTGGCACCCCACATCTCATCGCTTCAATCATGGGAATACCAAAACTTTCACGAAGCGATGGATATAAAAACAAGCTGGCTTGGCTATAAATAGCGGGTAAATCTGAATTCGGAATATATCCAGTAAACTGAATTTCATCTAAGATAGC
Organism: Bacteroidia bacterium; assembly: GCA_049242065.1. Classification (GTDB taxonomy): domain Bacteria; phylum Bacteroidota; class Bacteroidia; order UKL13-3; family UKL13-3; genus CAISCU01. The sequence continues at coordinate 19,432 of JBMLPO010000092.1, read as the reverse complement.
AGGATCACCTATTTCATTTGCAACTCTAGAAAGATAATCTCTATTGATATCCAACATCAACAATTTACAAGGCAATTCGCCTTTATTTTTAAGGATACTTAGTGCTTTCAAAACACCATGAACATTCTTTTTTGGATCTGTATTTCCGAGAAAGAAAATAAACTGATCTGGTAAATTAAATTTCTTTTTAGCTTCAGCTAATTGAATTGAATCTTCTACTCTATTAAAGTTCCGACTGACACCATTGTAGATAGCAGTTACTCGATCGGTTTCAAAACCAAAATGATCACAGATTCGATTTTTTTCAAATTCAGAAACTGTGATGATTCTTTCTGCTTTATCTACAACACTCGGAACATTCCATCTCCTGTATAAATTTCCAAACTTTTGATAAGCTGTTCCTTCTTTGATGTGTAGTTTCTCTAGATAAATAATATCATGTAAAGTAATAACTAGAGGAACACCTGGAAATACCGGAGCAGTATTACTTGTGCAATGAAGCAATTGCACTCCTGCTTTTTTAGCAGCTTTAGGTAAATGGTATTGTTCCCAAACTGGATATGGAGAAGATGGTAATACCTTGATTTCAATATTAGGATAAGAAGATAAACAAGCAGAATCTTCATCCTCTTTTACAAAAACAACATATTCGTTAACCTGATCAACTTCATGGATATGCTTTACCAATTCGAGGGCAACCATATCCATTCCATGTTTTTTCTTCCTGAAAATTCTTTGAGCCTCAATACCTATTCTCATCACCATTAGGATTAGATGTTAAAATTTCACCCTGTTGTTTATCAGGATAGACTTGTTTCTGATTTTCTTGATAATCCTGAGCCGAATCAACAATTTTAGCTTGTATAACGCTAGAGTGTTCTGTGTGTTGGAAAACTTTTGCGGCACCTTTACTTCTTATCATGGCTAGCATCATAAGGAAGAATGCCTGAGGAACTCTTAAAGCAGCGAAAAAGGTATTCGAATTAAAGAAGTGGCTAGGTATTGCAATCATGTAACTAAAAGCGCATAGAATAAAAAGAATAAAGAATACCGGACCAAACGTAAACACAGAAAAGAACACCGTGCATGCCATGAAAAAAGATAGTCCTAATAAAAGTACCCGTGGCATAAGAATTCTTTGTAAGGCCTTATCAAAAAAATCATAATTGCCTTCCAAAACTAAATTAGCTATACCTTCTAATAAAACTGAGTTAAAGTCGAAGAATTGAGAAGCAACCCATCTTTTTCTTTGCTTCATGAAAACTTCCGAATTCTGTACTTTCTCATCAAACACTAAAGCATCTTCTTCAAATAGTACTTTAATGTTTTGTTTCACCAAGTAAAACTCCAATTCCTTATCTTCTACAGGAGAATGGATATTAAACATAGCTTCTTTAAAAAACTTGTAATTGATAGCCTGACCTGAACCAGACAAAGCGCTAGACAAACCTAAAGAAACATGCCCGCGTCTAAAAATATGGTTGTTGATCTCTTCACTTATTCCATCTAAGATGGCAAATGCAGTATCTAAATTCTTTGCTGTTCTATGACCTTGAATAACCAATTCATTGTTCTGCAAGCGGTAATTAATTTTATTGAGATAATTCGCTTCCATGATATTATCAACATCCAATACAACACAATAATCATAGGCATTATCAGGTAGAAGCCCCAAGGCAGTATTAAGCGATTTTGCTTTTGTACTTACATCAAATTGAACTGGTATTAACTTAATTGGCATCACAAGCAGTTCGCCAATTGTTAGTTGCTTTAATGAATCAGCAATAACAATCACATCAAATTTATCGGAAGGATAATTTTGATTTAATGCATGACCAACCGTATTTAAAATAACTTCATCACTTTTATAGGCTGGAATAAGAATAACAAACTTATTGAATTTGGTTACTTCCTTCTGATTAAAGAATGTTCTTTTATAAAAAGAACCAGCAATTGAAAATACGGATACATACAGAACATTAAAGCCCAAATAGAGCAATAAAATGATTTCTATTATATGTATAATTTGAACAATCATTCGAGAATCTATTTCTTTTTATCACTCTTAACTTGATGAGGAGTATGTATAAATGTTTTATTAGCTCCTTTAAGCTTAAAAAAGTTCATGAACATCAACATAAAAACACTAGGGAAATACAATACAGCTTTAAAATATTTTGGATGATAAAATCGTCTTGGTAATGCGACCCACATTGCTAATAAATTCAAGGCCAATAAACCCAAAAACCATATACCCATCTCAAAACCCACAAAATATAATACGCCAAAAATTCCTAATAAACCCAAGGTAATAGCCCTAGGTAAAAGGGTTAATTGAATACTCTTATCTAACAAATCTGGTTTAAATGTAAAGATACCTTTAATGATCCCTTTAATTGCGAATTTCTTCATGTAGGCGAGCTGAGCAGAAAGCCATCTTCTTCTTTGATTTTGAAAAACTTCCGGTAATTGTACCTTTTCATCTAACACAATTGCAGTATGGTCATAACCTATTCTGATTCCAGAACTAATTAGGTAGATTTCCATCTCTTTATCAAAACCTCCAACTGCATCAATCTTCCTCATCACATCCCTAAAAATATCATATCTCATTGCCTTTCCAGAGCCAATAAGGGCGGAGGAAAAACCTAATTTATAATGACCTTTTCTGAAAATACTGTTATTAATTTCTTCACTAATGGCATCTAAAATAGCAAAAGGAGTATCTAAATTTTTAGCCATTCTATGACCCTGAACCACTACTTCATTGTGTTGTAACAATGCATTCATTTTTTCAAGAAAAGCTGGATCCATGATATTATCAATATCCAACAAAACCACATAATCATAGACAGAGCCTTCCATTGCATCAAGAGCAGCATTCAGCGATTTTGATTTAGTGCTCTTTTCAAATTTTACTTCAACAACTGATACAGGATGAGACTTGAGTTGTTTGATTGTATCATCTTGTAAATGATCTGCGATTACACAAATTCGATAATGTTCTTGAGGATAGTTTTGTTTGAAACTTTCTTCCACCGTATGTAGTATCACTTCATCACCTTTATAGGCAGGAATCATGACCAAGAACTTATTAAACTTCTCAATTTTAGCGTACTTAGGCCTCTTCGGAATAAGACTTCCCAAACTAAAAAAAAGATAATAACTCACATTAAGAGCTAATATTCCAAAAATTAACCAAAGTAGTATTTCAACGATATTAGGCATAACATTCATTTTATAATCAAACCTGTGTTTGAATAGATTTGAAAATGGTACAAATTCCAAATGGCACCTCGCCAAAAGGATGCTAGCAATTTAAACTCTTTTCTAATAAGATACTTAAAAATTCCTTTGGGGAATGAAAAGCAATAAAAAAAACTGATTGCTAGGATTTTCTGTAAGCCTGATGTATTTCTTCTTGTAAAAATTAGTCGATTTCTCGTTAAATAATAAACCTTCATGGGGCTTTCTTTACCCACTGACATCGATTCTTTATGATAAACTTTTGATGCACCACAATACCATATTTCATACCCACCTCTTTTAATCCTTTCACAGAAATCTGTTTCTTCATAATACAAAAAAAACAGTTCAGCCATCATTCCTACATCCTCCATCGCCTTTCTGCTAATCATCATAGCTGCACCATGAGCCAATTGTGTTTTATAACTCCTATTAAACTCTGGTCTATCAACTTCACCATGTCCAATAGCAAAACCCCTTCCCGTATAAGGATTAATGCCGGTGCTTCCCGCAAACTGCAAGGTATCTGGTTGTGAGTAGTAAACTAATTTTGATGAGCAAATTCCAATAGTTGGATTTGATTCCATTAATTCAACAACAGGTTCAATAAAGTTGGGTTCAAATTCAGTATCGTTATTGAGTAGAAAAAAATACTTACCTGTACCCTTTCTAATTCCAAGATTATTTCCACCAGCAAATCCCAAATTTTCCTTGCTTTCAATGAGTGTTATTTCAGGAAAATCATTTGCAAGATTGCCTGTTCCCTGCGGAGAAGCATTATCAACTACAATTATTTCAAGATTCTTATAAGAGGCTTTTCTAAGTGATTTTAAGAATGCCTCAGTATGAATTAATCCATTATAATTAACGGTGATAATGGTAACCTTGGGTAAATTCTCCATTAGCTTGCTTTTAACATACCAGTATTAGTTTCGGTATCAAAAATAGTTGCCGTACTTAAAATTGTCATTGATATATACATCAATGCTCCTAATGGTGCCTGACCGAATACAGGATTACCAAAACTTGCAACTAAAATTCCCATGAAACCTCCATAAAGGGCGATCATTTTTTGACGCGTGTCTGGATTTTTTAACCTTCGAATATTAACAACACCCATCACAATTACGAATGCTAAGGAGAAAGCATATATACTTAATCCAACTACACCATTTTCAGCCCAAATTTTAACAAACCAGCTATCTGTAGGTAAATTTGCTAGGTATGAACCCGGGTAAAATCTCTTAGCCCAAACGTCGGTGGTTCCAATTCCAGAACCAAATGGTCTTGACTCTAAATACTTTCTCAACTTTGCTTGGTTCTCCAATCGCACCAACAAGGAAGCTTCTTTTGGATCGAGTGCAGTACGAACACGATAAATCTGGTAATTGGTATTTCCAATATAGGAGAATTTCAAAATAGAAAATACCAAAGCAATGGAAAGAACGCCTGGTAATAAAATCTTATAATTCTTTACTAACAACAAGTAGGAAACTAATCCTACAAAAATTACGAATACGGGTCCTCTTGAACCTGATGTACCCATACCAATAAGGCAAACAAAAAAACCAATAGTATAAAATACTTTATTACGAGTAGAGTATGGACCAAGTGCTAAAATTAGAAAAAGAAATGCAACATAAGCCATTGTTACACCAAACTGTCCTGCGTCTGAGTACAATGAAAATGCACGTAATTGATCTCCTAAGATATGAGTAGATTTACCCTCTACATCCAACCAATTTCTCTCATACGCATCAACCCCAATATTGATTTGCTTCCAACCCCAGAAGGCTGTAAACAAACCCCATCCCATGATAATCTTAAAGAAGGTATTTAAGTCTTCCTTTTTAGTAAATAACAATAAGGTTAATGGAACCGTTTGAACGGCATACAACGAGATACCACGAACGGCATATACCCAAGATCCAATCTTATTTGCTTCTGGATTTGTTATCTCAAGAAATGTGTATAAAAACCATAATAAAGTGGTGTATAAAATCCCATTGTTTAAAGCGCGAATATTGTCTTTGTTTAACCTAAAAATCATAGATAATGTAGTTAAGAACAATACCCCGTCAATAGATAATCCTAAAGGAACACCCGGTATATATCTAGCTAATCCAGTAAAGAAGAATGAATAGTTGATGTAAAAAAGTAATCCATAAAATGGGTTATTGATAATGAGAACAATTAACCCAAAAATTACAGGAAGAAATGCTACTAAACCACCTATACCCAAATCACCCATTGCCAAAACAACCGACATGGTAATACCGGTCATTAATATCATGGCACCAATGAGCACATTATTTACCTGTGGTGAAAAAAAGGTAGTTGTATTGGGTCTACTAATTGCCATTTATTTTTAACACTTTAAAGGACCAATGAATAAATTCATCCCAACCATTCACAATAATATTTCTAAAGTTCAGACCTAGATGTTTGTTTAATTGATAGTATCCAAATAGCATTCCAGATAAAAAAGTAAGAGTGGAAGCAAATGCAACCGACTCAAGATTCCCAAACAAATAGATTCCTAAATAATCGGCAGATACATTCACAACTAGCATGAGCACCACCTTAATAAAATTTATTTCTGGCTTATTTATTGTATCTAATAATACTCCCGAAAATTTATCCAAAGGTAAAATGGCCATATAGGTTGCAAAGAATCTAAGTAGAATAGCTGAATCAGCATAATTATTTCCACCTAATAGTAAAACAACCCAATCAGCAAATAGGAAACTAAAAAATGAAATAGGTAATAAAAGAAAGAAGATCATACCTGTTCTTCTTTCGAACAAATTTTTCAATTCCTCCTTTGCTCCATCTGCATACATTTTTGCATATTGAGGTAATGCAGTAACAGCAAAACTTCTTAGTGGCATTTCAATAATTTCTATCATTCGAGAAGGAACATTATAAGTAGCAACTCCTCCTGAACCCAACATAGTACTAATGATAAAAGTATCTGAACTTCTTAACAAGTTTGAACCTATTAAGGTGCCCATACTGTATTTTCCAAAATGAAAAATCTTACTCATCATCTCTTTTGAGTAAAAGAATAATTTTTGAATACCGGCCCATCCTAAAACAATACAAAGAAAACTTGGAATCAAATTAGAAAGTCCATAACCAATGAAGACTTGGTCGATTGTTGGATCAGCTTTTACAAAAAACCAAATATATAGTATGAAAACAATCTGATTTAAAATGCGAATCACACTCATTGAAATGATTTCAAGCTTTGCATTTAACAACCAAGTTGAGAAGTTATGAGGTAAGGTTAGCAATGAAATTAAAACAAACCATTTAAAAAAAGAATGGTACTCTGCTAACAAATCAAAACTTATACAAATAAAATAAGCAATGCAATTGAACAGAAGATACAATCCTGTGATAATAGCTGAAATCATTAATGAGGAACCTATCACGCTATCCTCCTCATTTGAATTAGATGACTGTGCCAAATTCTTTACCAAGGCATTGAGCACCATTCCAATTCTGAGGGTATCAAAAATTCCATAAACAGCTAAGAAAACAATCCAAGCACCGAAAGTAGCTTTATCTAAAAATCTGGCTAATAATGCAAATGTTAATAGACCAAGTAGCGCGCCAATACCGTTCCCTAGTAAAGAGGAAAAGCTTTTACTTTTAATGATTTGAGTAATGGCACGCATTTAAATTTTTAATTCCCTGATTATGCTACTTCAATGGCTTCATGCTTCAATGCCTTTTTCACAGGCTTAGCAGATTTTGGTATTGAACCAACTAAATTCTCCAGATTTTCAACTTCTACATGGTTTAACCAAGTCATAATTTTATTATCTGAACTTGAAGCTTTACTAAATAATTTCAATATATAATCATCAGAGGCAGTCCAACCTCTTCTAGCATCTAGAACCAATAGAGAAAGTCTGCTATTCTTAATTAATTGATTAGGCAAGGCATTTACACTAATAGCAGGAATTTCAACAATGATAAAATTGAAGGCATCCTTTCTAACTCTTGAAAGTTCAGGTAATAAATTGTCTTCTGTTTTAGCATTAAAGAACTTACTAGTGATATCGTAATGCATCATTCTGAATCGTCTGTCTTCTGTTTCTGCATCTTCCAAGGCATCATCATTAGACAGGAATAAAACTGAATAATCTAAGCTATATAACTTTTCTGCTAATTTTTGAGCTGCATAAGTTTTACCCTCCATTTCTCTTGAACTGATAACCGTAATTAAGTAATTAGCCGAAGTTTCAGGAGCATTCTCAAGTTCAATTTTCAAATTAGTTACACCATAATCAAGTAAGGTATTTTCAATCTTACCAATATTAGAATGAGAATTCAATCCACCCCTATTTGGCAATGCTGAGAAGGTTTTTAAGCCTGTTAATTCTTCAGCTCTAGTGGTATTCTTAATTGAACCATCTAATAATTCTTTTGCAATGAAGTAAATTAATAACAAGAAGAATGAAGCTAAGAATGAAAGTATAATCAACAATAACCTACGTGAAGGCAAAGGTTTGGTTGGGAATATTGGACTATCCATAACCTGAAGGTTATTCGACATCTCAATATTTTGTTGACGTAATTTAGCTAAATGTAATCCATGTAGAATTTCTAAGTATTGTTTTTCTGCAACACTGATTTCTCTTTCTAAACGTCCAACCTGCATGTTTAAAGGAGAGAATTCATTGTATTTTCTATCGAATTCTTTTCTGCGATCAATATAAACTTGTAATCTTGCTTCAGAGGCATCAGCACCAATCACTTCTTTTAACCAGTTTTCAAGAACAACACTAGAAGGAACAGACTCCATGGTATTGTTGATACTATAATATTGAAGCACCCAAACTTTCAATTCTTGTTTCAATGCATCAACTTTTGCAGCCAATTTTGATATTTTCTCTTCACTGTTTGTATACAATTTAGCTCTTTCATACTCTTCATGTGCATCTGCTAATTGTTTTCTCAAACGGTTTAACTCGGAATTATTCTTTAATAAAATCTCTCTTGATTCTAGTTGATCCTCTAAGCGAGCGATTGCCTTCTTATGAGATTCAAAAGTCATTAACTCTTTGTAGTATTCAGTTTCATTGGTTTCATTCTCAATAGCTACAGCCTTTGCTTGCTCGTAGTAATTGATGATTTTATTACGGATACCAAAATCTTTTAACTTGTTCTCTGAATTATTTAATTCTGCGGCTGCATCTTTTAATCTGGCTTCAAACCATTTTACCACGTTTACAGTTTCTGAAGTTTTCAAAAACTTATACTTCTCGATAAATACCAACGATACAAATTTCACTGTGTTTAAACATACACCTGGGTCGCTCGACTTAAATGAAATATCCAAGAAATCTGATGTAGATTTACGTTCAGCTGTTAAATTATTGAATAAAGTTTGAAGACTGTAATGACCTTTAGGTTCAGATAACAATTTAACTACCACATTATCGGTAGAGCTATTTTTTTCTTTTGTAATTCTATCAACTGTAGCCGCGAAATTTCCAGGAACAATCAGTTTTGCTCTTGTTTCTTCATTGACTTCATTCTTTAGTTTTTCAAAACTTTCTGGACTCAAAAACAAGGGGTCTGGCATTTCCAACAACAAGTGTTGTGCCAATAGGTTAATGGCAACATCCTCGAGTGTTTGACGAGCTTTAACTGTAGCTAATAAGTTATCGAATGCATTATTTACAGCAAAGTAATCTACTCTTTGTACTTCTTCACCACTGGTGATTCCGTAACCTGATGCAAAACCAGTGTAAACACTTGTACCTGATTGGTATTCTTTAGGCATTTTCGAGGTAAGAAAATACACTAAAACAGCCACCAATAATGGAAATAAAATTAACCATTTTAGGTTTCGGCTAAATATCCTTATGAACTGTATAAATGTCATTAGTTTCCTTTTTTCTTTTTAACTAAACTTTTCATCGGCACACCCAATAATGCTTCGAATTGCAATAAAGAGCTATAATAAAATCTGAAGGCCTCATGATAGGCTGATTCAGCATCTGCTAATACGTTTTTCTGACGTGAATACTCTGATATATGGATGGTACCTTCTCTCCATTCTTTTTCAGCAACAGCACATGCAACAGTTTGAGTTAATAAATCCTCATTTCTTGCTTTGTACAATCTGTTGTAGCCTACCATATCTGCGTAAAACTGTCCTAAACTTCTTCTTAACTCTTGAGCAACTGCTTCCTTGTGGTGTTTAGATGCGATGATTTTTTCCTTAACTTCATTAACTCTTCCTCTGTGACCCAATACATCAAAAACTGATAATTGAATATTTACACCTGCTCTATAACCTTGTCTTACTAAAACCAATTGATTCGGCTGAACTGGATCTGCATAACCAAAGAATGGTAAACTTCCGAATGAATAATTGTAAAAAACACTCACATTATTAGCCCACAACCAACGAGTATAATCCTCTGTCCACATATTGGAGCGCATAACTGCAGCCTCGGCTTTAAAATTTTCGTTATTAGCCAAAGCAATTTGGTACAAAGAATCGAACCTTGGAAGTAAAACCTCAATATCAACTTTTGGGTCTAAAAAGACAGACTCTTCAGCTTGGGCTCCAGCCTGAAATGCCGTAGCAAAAAGACCGAACAAAATGAGTATTTTAAGACTTAGTTTTTTCATGAGTATAGTTCATGCACATTATTTATTTTGTGCTACAACAAAGTAAGTTCAGATGTATATATTGAATGAAAGCAGTTATTAACCCTTAGTTTTTGTGTGTCTATTTTTTTAAAACTGCTAAAATTCAAAAAAAAATCACTTATTTGAGTTCGAATGAAAATTACTCGCAACCCATGAAAAATCGCGACATTATCATAACCAGTCTTCAACCATTTTATCTGTCTATTGGAAGTAACTGTGTTAACATTGCGGAAGAACTATCAAAGCAAAATCGTATACTTTATGTTAATTATGCATTTGACAGGTCAAGCATAAAAAAGGAAAAAGAGAGCCCTTATGTAAAAATCCGTCAAGAAATGAAGGCGGGTAAAAAGGCCAAATTAGAACAGGTAAAAAACTCACTTTGGACCCTTTCACCTGTGAAGAAACTTGAGTCGATAAATTGGCTTCCGTTTACTTCAATATTTAGAATTTTTAACAGGATAAATAACGAAAGATTTGCAAGTGAAATTAAAACAGCAATTGAAGAATTAAACTTCAAAGATTATATCCTATTTACAGATAGTGATATGTTTAGAAGTTACCATTTAAAAGAGCTTCTGAATCCTGTATTTTCTATTTATTACACACGTGATAACATGATGAGTGTTCCTTATTGGAAAAAACACGGCCATGCATTAGAAGCGGAATTTATGTCGAAGGTCAATCTTGTATGCGCCAACTCTACTTACTTGGCATCATTGGCAAAACAGTTCAATGAAAACTCTTTTTATGTTGGCCAAGGCTGCGATACAAGGGCATTTAATCCAGAAGTTAAAAGAGAAATTCCTGAAGACATGAAGCAGCTCAAACAACCTATTATTGGGTATATTGGCGCTTTGTATACTTTGAGACTTGATTTAGAAATCATCCGAAAAATAGCTAGAAAACAGCCTGATTGGAATATTGTATTAATAGGACCAGAAGACGAAGGATTTAAAAATTCAGACCTTCATCAACTCCCTAATGTTCACTTCTTAGGAGCAAAACCAGGTAATCAGTTAGCTGATTATTTGAGTGCCTTTGATGTGGCCATTAATCCTCAAATATTAAATGAAGTAACTATTGGAAATTATCCTAGAAAAATTGATGAATATCTCGCCATGGGAAAACCTACGGTAGCAACAGCAACCAAGGCCATGGAAATATTTGAAGAGCATTGTTATCTTGCAAAAACACCAGATGATTATGTACCACTCATACAGAAAGCCTTGGCAGAGAATAATACTATGAAAATTGAATCAAGAATAGCCTTTGCAGCAACGCATACTTGGGAGAATAGTGTTCAAGCAATTTATGATGCAATTAATAAAGTTGAACCTTCATTATAAAAGAAATGGGCATAGCTGAAACAATCAAATCAAACCAAACTTTAAAGAAGTTTGTACATTATTTGCTCATTCCTAGAGGGCAAGCAAGACCACGTTTTTGGGTTACATTATTTGTCAATCCTATTTACCATAAAAGAGGAAAAGGTTCAGTAATTAGAAGAAGAACTCGAATTGACGTACTTCCATTTAATCGTTTTGAACTTGGTGAAGGAAGTACAATAGAAGACTTTTCAACTATTAATAATGGTGTAGGCCATGTAATTATTGGAAACCATAGTAGAATAGGAATAGGGAATGTAGTGATAGGTCCAGTAAGTGTAGGAAACAATGTTATTCTTGCACAAAACATCGTTATGAGTGGATTAAATCATGGTTATGAAGATATTCACTTACCTATTCATAAACAGCCAGTAAGTACTTCTCCAATTGTAATTGAAGATGATAGTTGGATTGGTGCAAATGCAGTAATTACAGCAGGTGTTACAATTGGTAAACATTGCGTAGTTGCAGCCGGTGCCGTAGTTACTAAGAGCATACCTGCTTATTCTATTGCAGTTGGTAATCCAGCAAGAGTCATCAAACAATATAATCCTAATTCAGGTAAATGGGAGAAAGTATAATTTGATTTATTCTATAATAAAAAAGGAGTTCAATTGAACTCCTTTTTTGTTTATGAAATATCTTTAGAGGAAATTATACATTTTCTTTTTGGAACAATGCAGGAATGGTTCTTAATATAAGTTTGATATCATTCCATAATGAATAATTCTTCGCATACTCATTATCTAATTCCATTCTCTCCTCTTCACTCATCGGACCACCTTTTCCTCTTTTTGTAACTTGCCACAAACCAGTGATTCCGGCAGGAGCTAAAAAGCGTAAAGAGAAATGATCTGTAGTTAATTTTTCTGCTTCATAAAGAGGAAGTGGTCGATTTCCAACTATACTCATATCCCCTTTAAGTACATTAAATAATTGTGGTAATTCATCCATACTGGTATTACGAAGAATCTTTCCAAACCTAGTGATTCGAGGGTCATTTTCGATCTTGATAAATTTTGAACCTTCTTTAATTTTTTGTACTTCAGCAAAAACTTTTTCACAAATCATATCTCCGTCCATATACAATTTGTTTCTACAAGGTGTATTGGCAGATTTACATTCATCACAAATAAAAGTTTTATATTCTTCTATAGATTTCTCATCTGGAGCTGAAGCATATTGGTTCAAATGTTTCAAATTTTTCAACATGGCATCAGCACCCTGACGCATCGATCTGAATTTATAAAAATCAAACATTACATAACCTGTTCCTACGCGCTTAGCTGCATAAAATACAGGCCCTTTTGATTCTAATCTTATAATGATGATGATAAGCAATAACAATGGAGATAGAATCAACAAAGCAATTGAAGCAACCATGATATCAAAAATCCTTTTCGATAGAGGCATGTGATATTTTGGAAATTCAGTTCTTGCATCTAGAATAGATTTATGATAGCGTGGAGGATTTTCTATTAAATACTTGGCTCTAGTTAAAAAATCTTCTTTTACAACAGGCCTTTCAAAGATATCCGCAAACTGCTCATGAAGGGCTATATTTCTGCTCGATTCATTGATTCTATCTACAATAAGTACAAATGGCACATTAGCAGTATTAGGAACATTTTTACAATTTTTCCTTAATGTTATACCATTCACACCTAATAAATCAGAATGAGGGACAATGAGCTTTACAGGTTCATTTTTATTGGTCCACTGAATAAACTGAAATATATTATCGAAGTGATAAATTTCAAATTCCTCTTTAAAAAGATGAGAGAATTCTACAATGGAATCGGCATCGGTTGAAATAAATGCAATTCTTGGTTTTGTATTAGAGCCATCCATTTTCTAAACCTTTTTAAGTCTACGAAAAATATTATCAATTCTAGCCTCTAATTCTTCAGGATTAAAAGGCTTGATTAAGTAATCATCGGCACCCGACTTGAGACACTTAATTTTTTCCGCACTGCCTTCATTTCCTGAAAGCATGATTAAAGGAATATCTTTAAAAAATCCACTTGAACGAATTTGTTTAATGAACTCAATACCGTTTAATTCAGGCATATTGATATCAGCCACAATTACATCAGGAATAACCCCTTGTTGCATCCATTCCAAAGCTTCTTTTCCATTTTGTTTTGCAACAACATTATATGTCTTTCCAAAATAGAAATCTAGAATCTTTAAAATACTGATTTCATCATCAAGGGCAAGTAGTGTTTTCTTCATATAGGTGTGTTTTATTATTTACTATTATAGATTTTTTGGAACTCTTCGGTTTTCATAATTCTATAAATCGTAGACTTTCCAACATTTAATTTCTTCGCAACGGTTATAACATTATCGTCATATTTTTCAAGATATGTTTTTATTATTAAATTATTATAATCGTCAAGTGTCATTTCTTTACTTAAGAAATTAGTCGTAGATTTATCTGAGTTATAAGTAATGTCTTTTGCATCTATTATTTGGTCATCGCACATTACACAAGCAAGTTCAATGATAGCTTTTAACTCTCTGATATTTCCAGGAAATGAATAATCTAATAACTTTCTTTGTGCCTCAGAACTTAAGGTAATTTTCTTCACCTTATTTTCTTTGCAATATTCGTCAATGAATGCCTTTGATATATGGATAATATCATGTCCTCTATCTCTTAATGCTGGTAGTGCGAGAGGCAATCCAAGAAGTCTGTAGTATAAATCCTCTCTGAACCTACCTTCTTGAACTTCCACCGCTAAATTTTTGTGTGTGGCAACTATCACCCTCACATCTATTGAAATAGTTTGGTTCCCCCCAACTCTCGTAACTTCTCTTTCTTGAAGTACTCGTAAAAGTTTTGATTGCAAACTCAGATCCAATTCTCCAATTTCATCTAAAAAAATAGTTCCTTTATTGGCCTGCTCAAACTTCCCAATTCTTCTGGCATCTGCACCAGTAAACGCGCCCTTTTCATGGCCAAACAATTCACTTTCTATTAAATCCTTTGGAATTGCAGCCACATTTACAGGCACAAAAGCAGCCTTTTTTCTTTCGCTATGGTAATGTATTGCTTTGGCTACTAATTCTTTTCCAGTTCCAGTTTCTCCGGTAATAGAAACTGTAATTTTACTATTTGCCGCCTTTTCAATAAGGGAAAAAGTCTTTTTTATGATTTCGCTGTTTCCAATAATAGTCTTACTAAAATCATATTTCTTTCCAAGATCTTCCTTTAGTATGTCTATCTCTGATTTTAACTCTGTGTTCTTTAATGCATTAAGAATTGAATTGAGTAAACGTGGTTTTGTATCTTCATTTTTAATGATGTAATCAAAAACACCTAATTTCAAAAGCTCAACGGCAGTACCTACATCTTCCTGACCTGAAATAACAACAATCTGAATTTCATCATCAATATCTTTAATTTTTTTGATGAGTTCAGCTCCATTCATTCCTGGTAAACTGTAATCAACTGTCACTAAATCTGGCTTTTTGTGGATATTTGCCAAAAACTCTTTGCCATCTGCAAACGATTCAACTAAATAATCAGGATTCAACCCGACAGAATAGGAAAGAAAATTCCTGTACCAGGTATCATCTTCAACAATGAAAATCTTAAAATTATTTCTATGATTTGCCATAAATGCGGCTTGTTACTTAACAAAAATCAACATTCTAAACTAAGAATTTAGAAATTATTTCAAACTCTTCATGTTAGTTGTACAATTTTATATCAAAAATCAAATAATCAAGCAATTAAAAGCTGGACTAATTCCAATTCACAAAGCTCTAAAATGAATTTATTCCTAAAAATGATAAATTATTTACAATTGTGGCTTACCTAGGCTTCGTGATTAAAAATTTTAATGTTTTAATAGAATTTGCTTTTTATAGATTTCCATTAAGACGGTTTTTGAGTTTTCGGTAAATTTTGAATTGTATATCATTCCAAATTTGCCGCCTGTTTCTATAGAATCATAAATCTTAACTTTAACGGGTCTATTATGGAAAATTGAGATCAATTCTCCTTTATAAAATATGATCAATAATCGAGTGGAATAGGTTTGTGTTACAAAATCAAATTCTGGAATTAACCAAGACTCATAATTCTCATGTTTTTCTTGTTGAGAAAAACCAAACTCTTTTAAATAATTCTCAAAATAAGAAAACTTCTCATTTTGTGCAGCAGAACTCAATAATTTCTCTAAACTCAACTCTGGAACAGTTGCAGGATCGATTGAGAATTTATCCATGTAAGCACTTATTTGGATATGTGCTAATGAATCATTCGATTCAATCTCCCTCATGGGATTAAAAGGACGAATAACTTTTCCAATTTTTTTAAACTTGGAATTGAGCAAAATAGCCCCTTTTTCCAGTCTGATTCCATCGTATTGTTGGTTCTTTTTAACCCAACAATCCAATAAAATTTGACACCGATTTTCAGAAAATGGATGACTTATAAAGAAGGTATAAGGATACAATTCGGCTACTTGCTCTCCAGTTGGTTCTGAAAAAATAGCACAATTCCCTGCTGTTTTCTCTGCAAAAATTAAAACAGGAAAAAACAACAGACAAATAAATAAGCCTGTTCCTTTATGAATTAGATCTTTTATGTTTAACAAATTCAATTGCAACAGGTATCAATGAAACCAAAATGATGCCAAAAACTACTTTTTCAAAATTGGCTTGAATCCATGGTAAACTGCCAAAGAAATATCCAGCTAATGAAATGGAACTTACCCAAAGGATAGCTCCTCCAATACAATAACTGATATACTTTTTGTATGTCATGTTTCCTACTCCAGCAACAAAAGGAGCGAATGTCCTTACTATTGGTACAAATCGAGCAATAATGATAGTTCTTGCACCATGCTTTTCATAAAACTGATGGGTCTTATCTAGATAATCTTTACGAATAGTAAAAATCCCAAAAAGCTTAGCTCCTTCACCCTTCTTAGCTAAAAATTTACCAATAAAATAATTGGAATTATCACCGCACAAAGCTGCAACAATTAACAATATAATTATCAAGCCAATATTGAGTCCATTTGCTTCATTCGCAGCTAAGGCTCCTGCTGCAAACAATAACGAATCACCAGGTAAAAATGGGGTTACAACCAATCCAGTTTCCATAAATACGATGAGAAACAAAAGGCCATAAACCAACAAACCGTAAGCATTGATAAAATCTTGAAGGTGCTTATCAAAGTGTAAAATAAAATCTAATAATTCCATACTCTATTTAAAGTAGCAATTTTAGGCAAACTATCAGATTTTACAACCATTTTATTAAATTAATAGGGTCGGATGTATAGAAGATGGTCTAAATTCAAGTCAATGATGTTCATTATGTATCCTCAAATATTCAGCTGACGAAGATAATCCCACTAGCAGAATTTAGCCCTTTATTAATTATCTTTGCCTTTAATGAAAAATATTTCAAAACTCTTATTTATACTTGTTATAGGGTCTGTTCTATTAGGCCAAGCTTCTTGCAGTAAAAAGGGTATTTTTAGAGACAAAAAATGCAATTGCCCGAAATTTTAATGAAGCCTGCTCCTAAATTAAGTTTAATCACTGTTTGTTATCAAGCTGAAAAGGTTTTAGAACAAAGTCTACAATCAGCAATGATGCAGGACTTCCAAGATTTTGAATTTGTAATCATTGATGGAGGCTCTAAAGACAATACCTTACAAATTGCTGAAAAATTCAGGAACAAGATTGGTTATCTAATTTCAGAAAAAGATCATGGCATTTATGATGCAATGAATAAAGGAATTAAAGCAGCAAAAGGAGATTGGCTTTATTTCTTGAATGCAGGAGATTCATTTTATCATTCGAAGGTTCTTAGTTCAATTTTTGAAGGGAACAAGTATGAAAAATATAATTTCATCTACGGAAAAGTTCAGACCAAAAACGAACCTACAGGAATTAATTATGTGAGCGGAGAGCCGGTGAGTTTAAAAGATTTCTATTCAAAATATCCAATATGCCACCAAGCTACATTCAGTCGAAAATTACTCTTTAATAAAATAGGTTTATTTGACACCAAATATAAACTTGCAGCAGATACCGAATGGTTTGCTAGGGTTTTTAAAGCTGAAGCTGAAAACTGTATTTTCATTGATGAAATCATTGCATTTTATGATATACAAGGAACAACCTATCACAAACGAATGGCGGGATATATGGAATACCTTGACTTCGGAAAAAAACACTTCCCTATTTTTGTTTCCATAAAAAACCATTTATTTTATCCCATACTTTGGGTGAAGGTAAAATTAATCAGGTTACTAAGTCAATCTAGATTATTCCAACAATACCGAAAATTAAAATTCAACAAACAATTGGCATCAAATTAAATGGCATTAATTATACCTCATAAATTTAGGTTCTTACCTAGTTCATTCAAAAATCAATCCTTCAATTTATTGGATGTAGGTGCTGGAAGTCACAGTGCTACTAAAACCACTCAAATATTCCCCAATTGTAATTATTATGGTATTGATATTACTAAGGAATACGAAAATGATGAAAATGATTTTAAAGCCATGAAAGGTTTTTATCAAATGGATCTTACTCAATTGAAGTTTGATGAAATTCCTGATTCATTTTTTGATGTCATCATCATGAGTCATATCATTGAACATTTACACAATGGAGACCTAGTTATTCAAGGTTTGGTTAAAAAACTAAAAAAAGGCGGAAAAATCTATATTGAATATCCAGGTCAAAGAAGCACCAAACTTCCAAGCATGAAAAGAACTTTGAATTTTTATGACGATCCAACCCATGTAAGAATTTACAGTGTTCCAGAAATCAGTAAAATTTTACTAGATAATCAATTTAATATTTTGAGTAAAGGAACAAGAAGATATTGGCCATACATTGTTTTATTACCGCTAACTTTGGTAACAGAATTCATAAAATATAAGTTCATTCCAGGTGGTGTATTTTGGGACCTAATGGGATTTGCAGAATACCTTTACGCTGAAAAGAAATAAGATGACAAAAATTAAGGATATATGTCAGTTCTTGGAATCGTTTGCAAATCCTTATTTACAAGAATCATACGATAATTCAGGTCTATTAATTGGGGATGAAAATCTTCCAATAACTTCGATATTGGTTAGTTTAGATTGCACAGAAGAAGTGGTTCAGGAAGCAATCGATAATAACTGCAATTTAATTGTAGCCCACCATCCTTTGATTTTCTCCGGAGTAAAAAAAATTACAGGAAAAAATTACGTAGAAAGAACCATCATAAAGGCCATCAAGCATGATATTGCAATTTTTGCCATTCACACCAATTTAGACAATATTCAAAATGGAGTAAGTTTTAAAATCGCTGAAAAATTAGGACTACAAAATGTGCAAATACTGGATAAAAAAAGTGGCAACCTTGTAAAACTAATCACCTATGCACCTCATTCCCATGCCAATCATATTAAAGAAGCTCTTTTTAAAGCAGGGGCTGGAAAAGTAGGAAACTATGAGGAATGCAGTTTTTCGAGTGAGGGAATTGGTAGTTTCAAAGCTAGCGAACAGTCTAAACCATTTGTAGGAGAAAAAGGAATTACCCATTTTGAACCTGAGACACGAATTGAACTCATTTTCCCAATCTACATTAAAAACCAGGTAATCAAAGCTTTAAAAGATAACCACCCCTATGAGGAGGTAGCCTATCAAGTTATTAAGCTTGAAAATGAAAACCAGGAAACGGGAAGCGGGGTTATTGGAAATTTACCTGTTGAAATGGATGAAAATGAGTTTTTGGCTCACTTAAAAGAAAAAATGGAACTTAAACTCATCAGGTACACGAAATTAAGTGAACAAAAAATTAATAAAGTCGCAATTTGTGGTGGCGCTGGAAGTTTTTTGACTAAAAAAGCAATATCGTCTGGCTCTCAAGCATTTATAACTGCAGATTTTAAATATCATGAGTTTTTTGATGCAGAAAATCGACTTTTAATTGCAGATATTGGACATTTTGAAAGTGAAAAATACACGAAAGATTTACTAAGAGACTTGATTGTCAAAAAATTTCCTAATTTTGCGGTCCTTTTATCATTTACAAACACTAACCCTGTAAACTATTATATTTAAAACATGGCAGGCGCAACAGAAATCAG
>JBMLPO010000091.1:0-12570 GCA_049242065.1 Bacteroidia bacterium | reverse complement strand
AATGGTAAAATTCCAGGTTAACTAATCTGGGAAATTGGTGGAAGAAGGCCGGGCTTTGCCCGGCTTTTTTTATGCCTATAATTTTGATAGATACTCGGTAAGATTTACTCCGTTTTCAAGATTCATTTTCTTTCTTAATCTATACCTACTAATTTCTACTCCCCTTACTGAAATATTAAGTATAGATGCTATTTCTTTCGTCGATAAATTCATGCGTAGGTAAGCACACATCTTGATATCATTGGCAGTGAGTATAGGAAATTTCTCCTTTAAAATCTGGGTAAAGCGATCATGAATATTGTTAAAATATATCTCAAACTTCTCCCAGTCTTTATCAATTAATGTATCCTTCTCAATATTCTTAATTAAGTCTGTTATCTCGGGCTTAATCTTAGGATCATTACTAATTTGTGCAATGCGCTTTAACTTATCTTTGATGGTAAGTAACATCTCACTCTTTTGTACAATATGCATGGTACTAGAGGCAAGTTCTTTTCCTTGGTGTTCTAATTCACGTTGCAATTGCTGATTCTTCAATTCAATCAATTCCTTTTCCTGCTTCTCCTTTTCTATTCTCAATAATTCAGTCTGACGCTTGAAATGATCATCTTTCTCTGCTAAGATGCGTGAGGCCTTCTTCCTTACCAACATCTGCGGATAAAATCCTATCATCACAACTATAATGATGGCTATTAAACCATAAAAGAACTTCGCAAAACGTGTCCAATACCAAGGTGCAGGAATATGTATTTTTATAATAGTTTCAGGTCCTTCTAATCCCATGTATTTTGCCTTTACATGTAATACGTAATCACCATAAGATAGTCTGCTAAACTCTCTTGAAGAAACAGGCTTCCAAGCAGACCAGGTTTTGTCCCAACCCTCCAAATAACTAGAAAAACTGAGATCTTTAAAAAAGTATGCATTGGTTGAACTAAACGAAAACTCTATGCTGCGATCATCTATTTCAACGGCTTCATGAAAATTCGATAAATACCTATAATAAATTGAATCACTTAAACTCAAAGAACTGATTGAAGTAATAAGAACTCTAGGAGCCTCTTGACTAAATCGATTGATTTGTTTGATATTGATATGTACAAAACCAGACTCTACCCCTAAAAATAAATTACCATCACTACATTCATTTAAAAATTCAAATCCACCAACCAAATTCTGGTCAAGTTTTGGAAGTGAAACCTTCGAATATATATACTCAACACCGTTGTATTCTGGCTTTAAATAACCAATATCATTGTTGCCAATAAACCAGATATTTCCTGAACGACCATTGATGATTCGTTTATAAGTTTTAGTGGTATCTAATAAATTAGAAAATGTCTTAAAGAGCTCAAACTTATCTGTATTTTCTCGGTACCTGAATATCCCTTTACTGGTGCAAAACGAGAGTCCTAAATCTGTATTAAAAACATAATTTTCTGTTTCTTCAGGTAAACCATCTTTAGTGCCATACAATTTAACTTGTTGAGCAGAGCTTAAATCATTACTAAGTTTAATTCGATAAATACCTTTATAAGGATGACCAACCCAAATCCTACCATTCTCATCCTCCTCTAAAAACCTACTTGATTCTTTGAAGCGAGAGATAATCCCAATTAATTTCAGACTCTCATTCTCCCATCTAAACAGATTGAGTCCATTATAGGTGCCCATTATATAATAGCCAGGGCGTTTATTCAATGGCAACAATTTCCAACATCCCCTGATATCAGATATTCTTTTCGCTATATTACCTTGAACTTCAAACAAGCCCTCATGGTGTGAGACAAATAGTTTTCCATTGATTTCTTGTACACCCCAAACCTGGCCTTCTGTATTGGCGACTAATGAAAACGCATCCACTGAATTACTTGATTTAGCTCTCCTATACAATCCATTGTTGGTGCCAAAATAATAGGCGTCACCATGCTCAGACATTGAATAACCTGTACCCTTCAACAGACCATCAGGAAGGATATAGCCAAAAGGATAATTCAATCGAACCAAATCAATCCCATTATCGAGTCCTAACCAAACATTGCTATTGTTATCTTTAAAAATTGAAAGCACATTGCTATTCTGTAATCCATCCTCTAATGAAATATTCTTGAATATTCTTCCTGTGCTATCTAGGAAGAAAATTCCCGAGCGATTAGAAGCCAATAAATAATTAGAGCCATAGGTGCAGGCCTTATAAATCCTACTTCTTTTTAGAATCTCATCGTTTGTTTCTAACTTATGAATGCTTGTTCCATTGAATGTAAACAAACCGTTTTTGAAGGTGCTAATCAAAACCTCATTTCCAAAAGGTAACAGTGAAGATATATCCAATCCACTAGCTTTTACCAATAGCTGAAAAGCCCCATTTCTATGCTGATATAGTGATCCAGTAGCATCTGTTAAATACAACAAATTGCCTACCTTATAAATATTCTCTAAAAGGTTCTCACTAGGCTTAATTACTTGAATGGTGTTTCCATCATAAACAAGTAATTGCTGACTGGTTTGAAAAAAGAATTTACCATCTGTTTCTTCGATACCCCAAACATCCTCAAAGCCTTTAAATCCAGCAGGTAGAAGTGAAGCCAAAGAAATGAAATTCAGTTTCCCGTTTTTCGAAAATTCATAATACCCAATTTCGTTTTGTCCTCCAGCAAAAATCCTTCGTGAAATTTTATCAAAATAAATAGACCTCAATATGGTTTTTCCTGGTAATGGATATTTAGAAAATTCCCTGCCATCGAACAAGAGCAAACCATCATTATTTGCAAAAAATATAAGGCCATTATCTGCCTCGCAAATATCCCATGATTGTGTCCCACCATTATAAGCCTGTTTGGGGAAATTCTTTACCATGGGGCCTGATGCAGAATATTGCGCGAAACAAGTACTCAAGCTCAGTTGAAACACCACGAAAAGTATAAAAATGAAAATGAGTTCTTTGTAGTTTTTATTCATAATCCTTCCTGCAATTAAATCAAATTCTATGAATATCAAACAAGAATAAGCAATTTATTTACAGGAACTTGGCTGTTGATGTAGTAGTGATGTTGTAGCTCATATTTTTCTGATGTAAACAAGTTGGGTACACAAAAATTGAAAATCAATTAATTCCATCGATTTTCACTTTTGAATTTCTTTCAGCAAGGAAAGAAGTCCCAAAAAACCAAATAACATGAAATACCAATTCTATTTAATTCTTCTTGCGGCTTTTTTAAATTTTCAATGTAAAAACCAAGCAGACTCTGCTGAATCAAAAGCAAAAAGCTTACTCAGCAAAATGACTCTTGAAGAAAAAGCTGGTCAAATGACCCAATTAAGCATTGAGATGATTTCAAAAGGAGGAATATATCAATTAGAAGAGCCTCATGCCTTAGACTCTGCAAAACTAGAGCACATCATCAACAAAATGGGAGTAGGTTCGATTCTCAATGTAGGCGGTCATACTTATACGCAAGAACATTGGCTTGAAATTCAATCAGCCATTAAACATTATAATGCCAAAACCAGATTAAAAATACCTGTTATGTACGGAATTGATGCCATACATGGTGCCAATTATACATTGGGTGCAAGTTTGTATCCTCAGCAAATTGGATTGGCAGCTAGCTTCAATAAAGATTTGGTAGCAAAAATGGGAACTTTAGTAGCCAATGATGTAAAGGCAAGTGGAATCCACTGGAATTTTTCTCCAGACCTCGATGTAGCAAGAAATCCAAGATGGCCAAGATTTTGGGAAACCTTTGGTGAAGATCCATATGTAGTTTCAGAAATGGGCAAGCTAATGGTGAAGGGATACCAAACCCATGTTGCAGCTTGTCTAAAACATTATGTTGGTTATGGCGACCCTAAAAGTGGTAATGATCGCACACCTGCTTATATACCAGAAAGACAATTAAGAGAAATTTTCTTACCACCCTTTCAACAAGCAATTGAAGCAGGAGCTAAAACCATTATGATTAATTCTGGAGAAGTAAACGGTGAACCAGTGCATGCAAGCAGTTTTCTTTTAAAAACTATTTTAAGAGATGAATTGAAGTTCAAAGGATTTACAGTTACCGATTGGGAAGACATCAAAAATTTAGTAGAAAGGCACCGTGTTGCTGGCACTTATAAAGAAGCCATTGCTTTAGCAATCAACGCCGGTATTGATATGGCAATGGTACCACTTGATACCTTGTTTACTTCCTATTTAATAGAAAATGTTAAAGAAGGAAAGATTAAAAAAGAAAGAATTGATGAAGCAGTGTTAAGAATACTAACTGTAAAATATGAACTTGGGATGTTTGAAGAAGAGCAAGTGAACTTACTTGCAATAGGCAACGAAAGCAGTAAAAATTTAAGTTATGAATTAGCCGCTCAAAGCATCACTTTGCTCAAAAACACTAATGAAGCTTTGCCACTTAAGGCTGATGAAAAAGTACTGGTAACTGGACCCAATGCAGATTATATCAATGCTTTAAACGGCGGCTGGACACATACTTGGCAAGGAAGAGATACAATATGGAATGATGCCTCATTAACAGCATATGAAGGAATATGTGAAAGTTTAGGTAAGGCTCAGGTAAAATTACTTAAAGGAAATACATATGATTCTCGTCTGAGTGAAATCGACCTATTAAAGGCAGCTCAAGGAATTGAAACCATCATACTATGTTTAGGAGAAAACACCTATACAGAAAAAATGGGCGATATTGATGACCTAGAATTAGAGGCTGCACAACAAGAACTCATTGGCATTTATAAAAAGGCAGGAAAAAAAGTAATTGTGGTTTTATTACAAGGAAGACCTCGTACATTCTATCAAATGGTTGAAAAATGTGATGCTATTATTTCAGCTTATCTACCGGGTAATTTCGGAGGAAAAGCATTGGGTGATATCTTAACAGGAAAAGTGAATCCAAGTGGTAAACTGCCTTTTTCTTATCCAAAATATGCGGGTCACTTTACTACCTATGATTGTAAATTAACTGAAACCATTAACAACAAATTTCAAATCAATGGCTCTGCTCCTTTATATCCATTCGGACATGGTTTAAGCTATACCCAATTTAGCTATACAGATTTGCAGATAAAAAACAGAATTTTACAAGAAAACGATAGTATTGAAATCAGTGTAAAAATTGGAAACAGTGGCAACAGAAATGGAATGGAAACTGTTTTGGTTTACTCTTCAGATCCTGTTGCAAGTATTACTCCATCAATAAAGAGATTAAGGGCTTTTGAAAAAATAGACCTAAAAGTAAATGAAAAGAAAGAGCTCTTGTTTAAACTGCCAGCAAAAAATTTATCATTTGTTGGGCTAAACAATCAATTTATTCTAGAACCAGGAAAATACTATATTGAATTGGCTGGCTTAAGAGATTCAATAGAAATCAAATAAGTCCAAATAGAACCAAAAAAAAGAGCCAACTACATTTGTTTAGTTGGCTCTTTTTTTGTTCCCATATGTTTAAATAATTCTACAAATTTTCAACTAAATTAATAAACATCTCCTTCTTTAAGGGTTTTATAATATAACCCTTAACAATGGGATACTCTTTTGCTCTCACAATATCTAAATCATAGTTAGAGGAAGAAAATACAAACACAGGAACATCCTTAACAACTGAGGATTGAGTTAAAAAATCAAGGAATTGCCAACCATCCAAAACAGGCATGTTGATATCTAATAAAATAATATCAGGCAAAGTTTCAACTCTCGCAGATGTAAGGTAATCTATAGCCTCCTGGCCATTCAAGCATTCCTTGATGACCAAAGCCAATTTAGTTTGTTTAATAACTAAACTTGCCAGAAAATTATTTATCTTATCATCATCAATTAATAAAACCTTTTTCATTCACAGTATTTTTTATCAAATAAAAATTCGTTCACCACATGCAAAAAACAAAAATTAAACATCCTGAGACGCTTAATTAGGCGACAAAATTAATAATTTAATGGCTTACAATTTGGATTATTAATTTTTTATTAAACATGAATTTATGCAAATGGCTTGATATTGACTAATATTTTAAATCAATAGAAATAATTTCACAAATTAGTTTCAATTATCACCGACCACACTTCTATATAAAATTAAATATTTAAACAAATAAGTTCAAATCTTACAACCATTCCAATGAATATAATCAAAAGATTCGCCTACCTACTTGTTCTATTTCTAAGTTTTAGCGGACTAGCTTTGGCAAATGAAACAGATACCATAAATGGTTATAAACATAAAATATCAGGTGATGAGATTCAATACTATTCACCTTTACATCAATTTGCTTCTACTGCATTACTAACACGTGCAAATGGCAAAATGCCGATACAGTGGAATGCAGAAATTTATACAGGACAAAAAGAAACAGTTTGTTATGAACTTCTCATTGGAAGCTCATCTGGCACTAGCTCTGGGATTAGAAACTTTAAGCTCAGCATCAATGACCAAGTTAGTATCCTTATTCAAACCCAAGCAAAAAAAAACATAGGAGATGTTTATCAAAGTCAACAAGCAGGAATCTCTTATTATTTTAAAATTGAGGACCAAGACATCAACAAAGACGTTTTTGGTAAACTCTATATAAAGCTACCAGCAAAACTGGTTCAGCAATCTGCTAGATTTACACTGAATGGCATCGATTCTAATAGCAGAGATTGGATGATGGTTTTTATGTATTCGAAAAAGTTTGATGTGGATATTCAAATTGCCAACCTGCTACTTAAAAATGAAAAGACTAGAAGGGTAAATGTTTATGCGATTAATCCATTATCAAGCAAGGCCAAATTAAAGATCCTGATTGACCAACAAATACATCAATTTGAAATGAATCCAGGATACAATCAATATAAAATTGCAGCATATGATACCTCCAAAATTGGTAGTCAAATCATTAGCTGTTCAATGAATCAAGATCAAATCATCACAAAAAACATACAACTCTATCCAATTAAGAATTTAATTTTTCATATCATACATCATTCTCATAATGATATTGGTTATTCTCATCTGCAATCTGAGGTAGAAAAAATACAAACACAAAACATCAAGGATGCCATGAATTGGATTGAATCAAGCGCAAAAAATACAAGCAAACCATATTGGCATATTGAATCACTTTGGGCAGTGGAGAACTTTATGAAATCATCAACTAAAGATGAGCAAAACAAATTCTTCCAATATGTAAAAAACGGTCAGTTGGTATTGTCTGCTAACTATGCAAATATCCTCACTGGATTATGTCAACCACAAGAGCAAAACTGGACCATGGAATATGCTAATAGATTGCGGAAAGAATATGGTTTACCTATACTAAATATCATGACTACCGATATCCCTGGTTTAAGTGCATCTGCTATGGCTGCTTATGTGAATAATGCTTATCCATATTTATCTATGGGACCCAATTATGTAAGCGCACAAGCAGATTGGGGTGACCGAGTAGGTGGAATGATAAAAGAGCAAGGTGATCAAGTTTTTTATTGGAAGGCATCTAGTCAATCAAAAGAAAAGTTACTGGTATGGACAGCTGGAAAAGGTTACTCTTATTTTCATGGAATAACAGACCAAGATAAACAAGGACAATGGGAAAAGAGGATATCAGATTATCTCATAGAACTTCAACAGAAGAATTATCCTTATGATTTGGTGCAACTCAGGTATACAAAGAATGCAGATAATGGACCAGTTGATCAAGGATTAAGTGAATTCGTTGATAAGTGGAATGCTACTTATGCAAGTCCTAAATTACAAATAAGTTCCATAACTAATCTGTTCAGTGAATTTGAAAATAAATATGGCTCACAACTCAAAGAATTAAGTGGTGAAATCAGTCCATACTGGGAAGATGGTGCTTATTCAACTGCAAAAGAAGAAATGCAAGCTAGAAGCTTAGTCAATCAAGCCATTCAAATAGAAGCGGAAGCAAGAAGCAAAAACACTTACCACTTATATGAAAATCTCTTTTATCTCTTACACCGAAGTTTAGTTTTATTCCATGAACATACTTGGGGCTCATGGTGCAGTATATCAGATCCCGAAATTGCCTTTACAACAGAACAATGGAAGTTCAAAAAACAATTCGTCGACTCTGCCCAAATCTATACAGACTCTCTGCTTCAATTCTTTCCTATAAAGGCAAATCAAACAAGTGTATCATCTGGAAACATCAGCATAGTACAAAATGAAATTGATGGCGGAATCAGTGATATTTATTTTAATGAGGATAAAATTGAAGCTGATAAAAAAGGCTATGATTTCTTTCAAGTTATCTATTCAAAAGGAATCAACCCAACAGTGAATAGCAAAGCCAAAATGATATCCCATAAAGTTATTCTTCAAACCAAGGAAAAACAAATCATTGAGCAGGAAATGGAATGTGAGAACCTATACCATTTCAAACAAATTTATACCATCTATAAAAAACAAGGTCGGATTGTATGCAGGTATATATTCGATAAAAAAATAGAAAAAGATAAAGAGTCTTTACACCTAGCATTTAACTTCCCTAAAACACCTCAGCATCTCTTATATAATAATGGCTTGGAGTATCCATCATCGCAATTGGCAGGCTCTAACAAAGAATTTATCTGTGTGGAGGATGCTGTTCAATTGACCTATGATAAGTATGATATACAAATAAAATCACCTCAAATTGCTTTATTTGAAATGGGTGGCATCATCAACGAAGAACAAAAAAACGGAGCAAAGGTATGGAAGAGAGAAAACCAAAAAACCAATCACTTGTTTTTATATGTATTCAACAATTATTGGCATACCAATTATAAGGCCTATCAAGATGGACATTTTGATTTTGAAGTTGAAATGATTTTCAAAAAGAAATAAACAATGGGAATTGAAAGAAGAAGTTTTCTAAGAAGATTGGGTTTAGGATTGGGAGCAGCTTTAGCAGCCCCACTAGAGAATGCAGCAAAAAACATTAAAAAGAGTATGGACAATTTACATCCTATTATAGACATGGAGCCTATGGGCTTTCAATGGGAAACCCTTGACCCATTTTTATTCTGTGTGCACCATGAAGATCATTTCCCTAAAGGGAATGTTGCAATGGGACCGGCAACATCTTTAGCAGGAAGGAGTTTAGGAGATGATTTCATTATTAAGGATGGCTTCAGAATGTACCATGGTCGTCAAATACCAGGATTTCCAGGTCATCCACATAGGGGATTTGAAACCATTACAGTGGTAAGAAAAGGTTTGGTTGACCATGCAGATTCATTGGGTGCAGCAGGCCGATATGGAAATGGGGATGTGCAATGGATGACAGCTGGAAAAGGAGTTCAGCATTCTGAGATGTTTCCTCTACTCCACCAAGATAAAGCCAATCCATTAGAATTATTTCAAATCTGGTTGAATTTACCTGCAGCAAAAAAAATGGTAGAACCCCATTTCAAAATGTTATGGTCTGAATCCATTCCTAAGTTGAAAGAGAAAGACAAAAATGGAAAATCTATTCATATAGAAGTTATAGCTGGGAATCTTGGTAAGTACAAATCTTTGCAAGCACCTCCTAATTCGTGGGCTGCAGACTCATCCCATGAAGTTGCAGTATGGAATATCTTCTTGGAAGAAGGTGCAGAGTGGACGCTTCCAGCTGCATCAAAAGGAATCAATCGAAAATTATACTTCTATGAAGGAGAACAAATTCAATTAGATGGCAAAGAAGTGAAATCGTATCATTCCCTAACCTTAATGGCCGACAAAAAAGTACGCATTCAAGCAGGTAAAGGATTAAACAGAATACTCTTATTACAAGGCAAACCTATAGGAGAAAAGGTTATACAATACGGTCCATTTGTAATGAATACAAAAGAAGAAATCAACCAAGCTTTTGAAGATTATCACCGCACACAATTCGGCGGCTGGCCTTGGTCGAGAATGGACCAAGTGCATCCAAGAAACAAAGGTAGGTTTGCCAAACATGCTGATGGAAGAATAGAAGAGAAAGGCTAGTATTTTTACCCTTCAGAAAGGCAGTTCAGCAAATTGGGTTGATTAAAGAAATCAATTTAGAATAGGTAAACTGATAATGAATGTGCTACCTTCACCTGGCTTACTTTCAACATGGAGGGTACCAGACATCGCTTGCACAAATTCTTGACAGATTACCAAGCCCAATCCACTGCCTCTTTCACCTGAAGTACCATTTAAACTTTTATTGGTATTGTTAACTTCAAATAATTTCGACATCAACTTGTCATCTATTCCGATACCGTGGTCTTTTACTTTAATCAAAGCCCTTTGCTCATTAGATTCATCTAAAGTATACTGTAAATAGATTTTACTATTTTGATGAGAAAATTTAATGGCATTATGTACCAGATTTCGGATAACAACTAAAAGAAAATTACTATCAGCTAGTAGTTTCTTTTCGCTTGATATGAGGATATCTAATTGAATTGATTTAGTTAGTAACAAAGGCAACATCTGGTCTTCAATCTCTTGAAATATCTGTGGAATTTGTACTGCCTCTATTTTAGTAATAATACCCTCTTCCATGCCAACTTTAGCCCAACTCATAATATTCTCAAATGTGCCTGATAAACCATGAATTGACTGATTGATTTCGGCACAAAACTTTAGGAATTCTTGATCACTCAGTGAATTGTCTTTATGCAAATCAATCAGATTTCTTAGATTAGCAAAGGGACTTCTCATATCATGCGCAACAATAGAAAACAATTTACTTTTTTGAATATTCAAATCGTGAAGCACTTTAGCTTGTTGTTCTATTTGAAGTTTTTGAGCTCTCAGTTTTAAATTAAATCTTCTTTGAATAATAACAAGTATTAAAAGAGAAAGTAAAACCAATAGAATAAATCCTGTAATGATTTGTCGTTGTTTTGAATTTTCCTCTAATTCAGAAATCTTATGGACATTTTCTTCGAAGGCATACCTTCTGTTGTTTAAGTTTCCCATGATAGAGGTTTTATCCCTATATAAATCTTTGAGTTTATTAAAGGCCAATTCATAACACTTGGCAGAATTTTTTTTATCGCCTTTTAGCATATAAAAATGACCTTTTCTATTTAACCTTTCAACATAATAGTAATTCAATAGATCAGGATCATCTAATTGTAATCCATCAATTAGCTGACTTGCTTGGTTTAAGTACATTTCTGCCACTTTTAGATTTGGCTCGGCCAGTTTAATATCAACCAAATTAAGTAAGGCATTGATAGCGCTGGTTGTTTGCTTACCTTTTAAAGATTCATCCTTATCTTTAATCAGCAATGCCTCCGCTTCTTTATAATGTCCATTTAGATATAAAATTGAACCCAAGTTACCGCTGATGATGCCAATCCAAATACTGTCTTTCTTTTCTCTAGCACGCTCCAAACCAATTGTAAAATACTTTTCTGCAGAATCTAAGTTTCCTTGAACCTTATAAAAATAAGCAAATGAATTGGTATGTTGAACCAATTCAAAACCACTGAAATCTTTGATACCAGCTTGTTTTAAATCACTCAATAGTTTTTCATTTTCATAAAAGTGAATTTTGGCCTCTTTCAATTTATTAATGGAAGGCAAAAAATGACAAATCATTAAATTCAAATGAAACAGTTCTTTGTAGTACTTCTTTTCTTTTAACTCTGATTCAATACGGTTAATTATTTGATAAAATTCATCTGGATGATCTAAGTACATTTCCAATACGGCTTTACCATATTCTAAAAGATATCTAGTACGATTGAATTCGGGATGATGACTAAAAAAATCATCAAGCTCATGAAAATAAAAACGAAGATTCTTGAGTGAAATGGTGGAATTAATAAGATGCTGATTTAAATTACCCAAAAAATCTATCAAGACTTCCTCAGTTGGATGTTGCATGATAAGATTATAGTTTTTCTTGTGCCATTCAATATTTCTTGACTCTATTCCTGAATCTAACTGGGCACGACAGACAAAGCTGAGAAAAACAAAACACAAAAGTGGAAGTATCTTATTCATAGATGGGTAAAATTATGAATTTCTTTTTAAAATTTCATTGTCTCACCAAGGTAAATCCTGTTAGTAATTGGTCAAATCGAATCAATCATTCATCAAAAATTACAGTTATTCAAAATGTAAACCATCAACTTCCAACAACCACGGCTATCACATATTTAATAGGTAGGATTGAGTTCATTGAATTACTCCAATTTCATTGAAGTAAAGGAAGGACAAAATATTAGTTCTGATTATTCTTCCAATAGAATTTAATTGAAATGAAAATTGATTCAAAAATTATTCAGACATTTGGCAGATGAATTCAACTAATCCAGCTCAATATATCAGACCCACATGGGACGAATACTTTATGGAAGTAATGGAAGCCATTAGTAAAAGAGCCACTTGTGGAAGAGGACGAAGTGGTTGTGTGATTGCCAAAGACAACCAATTATTAGTAACAGGATATGTAGGCTCACCTATTGGTTTACCACATTGTGATGAAGTGGGACATCAAATGAAAAAAATGATTCATGAGGATGATAGTATTACCGAGCATTGTGTTAGAACCGTTCATGCCGAACAAAATGCCATTTGCCAAGCCGCAAAAAATGGAGTGGCATTAGATGGA
>JBMLPO010000090.1:0-3478 GCA_049242065.1 Bacteroidia bacterium | reverse complement strand
CCAAATGTGGTATCCTTTATTATTGCGTTTAGATTCTGTTGGTAATATCATTCCTGTTTTAAAGCAGGTACCTGCTTTAGATTATAAGATTTACCCCAATCCATTTACTGATAAAGTTTTTGTTGAAACTCCAAATGAAGGAGAATATGAATTAAGTTTTGTGAATATTTTAGGTCAAAAAGTAATGGAATTCAAACAACAATTACCAGCTGATGTTAACTTAGATAAGCTCCCTAAAGGTTTGTATATTTTGGAAATAAAGCAAAATAACAGAGTTGTACATACACAAAGATTGGTTCATGAATAGATTTCATTCTTTTACATAAATCTTAAATGTTTCTGTCTTTAGGTAAATTGTCACGGTTTTTATTTGTGGCAACGATTTCTATAAAATTCCATTTAAAAACAATGTAATAAGAATATTAAAACCTTGTCCAATTGATAGCCAAAAGGTTCTATGAGAGATTTTCATCAAGCCCTGCTAATCCTCCAAATCATATTGTTTGATTTTTCGGTATAAAGTACGTTCTGAAATTCCCAATTCTTGGGCAGCTTTTTTCCTTTTTCCTAGATGTTTTTTTAGTGATTTTCTAATCAACTCAATCTCCTTTTGTTCTAGAGATAATGATTCTGGTTCAGGATTAGATTCGGTGATATCTATATATTCATTGGAGTTGATATGCGTTGGGTGACTGATTTGCACCACCGGCTGACTTACAGGAATACTCTGTGTAAACTCTGGAGCATTGTAAACTGGTTTACTCAAGTTTTGATGATTAATCGGACTATTGAAAATTTCGGTATTAGCTAAATTCCCTTGCATCATATCATAAACAACGGTTTTAAGGTCCGATAAATCCTTCCTCAAGTCGAGTAGAAATTTGTACATGATATCTCTTTCACTCAACTGCATCTCAGATGAATTTCCTCCAATTACCATTGGTAATCCAGATTTCTCAGGGGGTAAAATTCTTTGTAATTCAGGTCCGCTTACTACTTTGTCTTCATCGAGCACAGAAAGTTGTTCGGCAATATTTTTGAGTTGTCTGATATTACCTGGCCACCTGAAATTAACCATCATTTGTAAAGCATCAGGTTCAAGAACAACTGGTTTTGAACGGTATTTTTCTGCAAAATCAGCGGAGAATTTTCTGAACAATAATCCAATATCTTCCCTTCTTTCACGTAAAGGCGGTACTTTAATAGGAACAGTTGAAAGTCGGTAATATAAATCTTCTCTAAACCTTCCATTTTGTGATAAATCGAGTAAGTCTTTATTGGTTGCTGCAATAACCCTTACATCGGTTTTTTGAACTTTACTCGAACCCACTTTTAGAAATTCTCCACTTTCTAGCATTCTCAAAAGTCTTGCTTGAGTTTCGAGGGGTAATTCCCCAACTTCATCCAAGAATATGGTGCCACCGTTTACTGTTTCAAAATATCCTTTTCTGGTATCATGCGCTCCTGTAAAAGAACCCTTCTCATGTCCAAATAATTCAGAGTCTATAGTGCCTTCAGGAATGGCACCGCAGTTTACTGCAATAAATGGTCCATGCTTTCTATGACTTAATGCATGAATAATTTTGGAGAATGCTTCTTTACCCACTCCGCTTTCACCATTAATTAAAACGGTGATATCTGTGCCAGCAACCTTCACGGCAGTTTCCAATGCAATATTGAGCAATGGCGAATTGCCAATAATTTCGAAGCGTTGTTTAATATCTTGAATATTCATTTGGGTCTTCTATTAATTCTTTGTTGATAACGACTTTAAATCCAAAAATGCTGGTTGAAATCGTATAATGTAAAATGGGATGTTCCGGAAAATTTTCTTGGTTAATGTCTTCCGGAAATATGGTTCTTGCTTCTGGATATTCTTCCAGATATTTATCTGTTAAATGATATACGAAGCTGTTGATCCTTACACCTCCCTTTCGTGTTTTTTTGAAAATAGTATCTCTGCCTTCAATTGGGTGGTTGGATGAAACAGGACTAAAATTCAAATAAAGACTGCTCCAAAAAAGTAAGAATAATAAAGTAGGGGCAAAGCCTAAAAAGGTATTAAATAGCAGCCAAAATTCGGATTTAAATAAACCTCTTTCTAGCATGAATTTCCTGCCAGCAAAATAGATGAATAAACTAAATGCTAGTAATACCAAAAAAAGTTCAGTTTGAGTTAATAAAATATGAGGTCTGATATAGTAAATGAAAAATACAGGAATGATGATAATATTGATCAGGGGCAGATTATGGGTCCAATGTGAAGTATAATACGAATAAACTTTTTTGATTTTTTCAGGTATTGGACTTACATTTTTTTTGCTTCTGTACTTATTTTTATCCAATTGGTAATCCATATCAAAAGCCATTGGATCTTGATTGAATAAAATACATAAACGGGTATAGGTGTCGGGTAAAGTCTTGGATAACTCTTCTGGTGTTTCAAAAAACAATTCAGTAAGCATCGGAAACAATGAATCAAAATCTCTTTCCAGAATAAGTAATTTGTTGTTCAGGAAAAATGGAAGTGTTTTGTTTCTCAGTAATTCCTGAATAACAATTTCAGAAGCTGTTCTGTAATAACCTACAAAAATATCATCGGTTGATTTTCCATTCTTTAAGGCTTGCACCATGGCTTGAGCAATCAAATAGTACCCAAGATTATCACCATCTCTAACTTTTAGGTGCGATTCAGAAAAATGATACCATGAAAGCGCAATGATTTTTGAATGGTAAGTCTGACCTGTTTTAAAACCTGTACCTCTTGAGTTAGGAAATTCTTTTTCATACAAGTAAATTGTATCAAAATCACCAATGATATAATTCTCTAACCCGTATGTTAATTGCGCAAAATAGGAGAGTAGGATGCACTTGATTTCAGGCGTAACATCCATATCCTTTCCAATCACTTTTATCTCTTCATGAAGCACATCAATTCTTTCCAGGAACTTTGTTTTTCCTGGTTCCGACAATTCCCTGAAGTACAGGTTGAATTTATCGAGTAACTCATATGAATTTTCAAAAATCAAATTAGAATTTTACTTCTTCAACTACCTTGCCAATTAAACTAGTTTGTGTAACCCTTTCAACCAATACCTTTACATATTGTCCTTTTTGATAATGTTCTTTAGGGAAAATAACCACTTGATTCTGGTCATTTCTTCCTCTTAAATCGTCTTCGGATTTTTTAGAAAATCCTTCAATTAAGACCGTTTGTATTTTGCCAATCTCAGCCTGATTCAGTGCAAGACTATTTTTACTTTGTATTGCAATTATTTCTGATAATCGTCTATGTTTTACTTCTGCTGGAACATCGTCTGCGTATCTTCTAGCTGCCAAGGTCCCTGGTCGTTCACTATATTGATACATAAAAGCAAAATTGAATTTCGCTTCTTCAAATAAGGAAAGTGTATCTTGATGTTCCTCTTCTGTTTCGGTGCAAAATCCTGCAATTACATCTGTTGAAATTCCGCAATCG
>JBMLPO010000089.1:0-1111 GCA_049242065.1 Bacteroidia bacterium | reverse complement strand
ATCTTTCTTTTATCAGGAGCGATTGCTATGGTTTCTTTTGGAAATTTAGCCATGATTTCAGCAGGACAGAATTCCTCATTACAGAATTCCTCATTTGAAGTAAAGAAGGCTTATGTTCATTCATTTATAAATGATAGTGTTGGTGGGAGTATTCAAAGTTTAAAAATGTTAAATATTTATCAATTTGAAACCTGGAATGAGACCAACATTAAAGATCATCACAATAAAATGATAGAAATACTTATCGAGACATTTAATAAGGAAAATGAAATTGAAAGTAAAATCATCATGAATTTAGAGAATCAAAAATTGAATCAGGTAACAGAAAAAAATGTTAACTAAATGAAATTTACCGAAGAGAAATTAGAGCATGCATTTATTGAATTATTATCCAATGAAGGGTTTCCTCATTTTTTGGGGAATACACTTTCGCGGTCATTGGAGGAAGTCATTATTGAAGAAGATTTAATTCAATATTTTTTGAATAAATATTCAAACCAACATCTCACTCTTCATGAAGCCAAATCAATTGTTCTTCAAATAAAAGCATTACCTTCAAGTGATTTATATGAAAGCAATAAAACTATCATGCGGTGGCTTAGTGATGGTTTTATACTTAAACGTGAAGATAGAAATCAAAAGGACATTCATATTGAGTTAATTGATTATACAGGGCTTGAAGCCCAATTGGCAAGTCCTGATTTAGATGTTATAAGTGTTGAAGAACCTCCTTTTACATATCAAAAAGATTCCAACATATATAAATTTGTTAATCAGCTTGAAATAGTTGGCTCAGAAAAACGTATTCCTGATGGTATCATTTATATCAATGGATTGCCATTGGTGGTTTTCGAATTTAAAAGTGCCATTCGGGAAGAAGCAACAGTATTTGATGCCTTCAACCAATTAACGGTTCGTTACAGACGAGATATTCCTGAACTATTTAAATACAATGTTTTTTGTGTTATCAGCGATGGGGTCAATAACAAAGCAGGTTCCTTTTTTGCACCTTATGATTTTTATTATGCTTGGAGAAGGGTTGCCGGTTTGGCTAAAGATGTTGATGGTATAGATAGCATGTTTACCTTGGTGCAGGGAATGTTAAACCAAA
>JBMLPO010000088.1:0-8081 GCA_049242065.1 Bacteroidia bacterium | reverse complement strand
TGCCTTTGGATGGAGGAGTAATTGTTTTAGGTGTGGCTGCGTTGAGTTTAGGTTACCAAAAAATTAAAAAATAAATTTCTATTAGCATATTTATAAAAAAATATGCATTTTAGTCCGGTCATACTAAATTCAAAAAGAGATATGAGCATTATTAAAACATGTATGAAAAGGGGGATTTTGGTTTTAGGCATAATGATGTCTTCTACTCTATATAGTTCGGCACAGGTGAGTGATTCTGAGTTAGAGGGTGATGAAGGTGAGGAATATGTTGAGGAACAAAAGTTTTTCAATGATATCAATGAAGAACGATTTAAAAGTAGTTTGAATGATGTAAATGGGTCTTCTAAAATTGATTACTCTTCACCAAATTCAAGACGTGAAAGACCGGATTTTAATGTTTTTGGAAATGAAAATGAAGTATATCAGTTTAAAGAAAATCAAATTGAGAACTCGTCTTCAAACAAAAGCACTATAACAATTGGGTCTGATCAAGGAGTTTGGCAACAAGCTCCTCAAACAAATCAGGCCCCGAATACAAATATGCCATCAGTAACTAATCCTTTTGGTTCAAACCCAGGTGTTAAGGCGCCTAGAAATATGGATGCAGTACCAGATAATGGAGATGATCCAAATGACGTTCCTTTAGACGGAGGTGCTTCAATTTTAGGTTTGGCAGCAATAGTATATGGATTCAAAAAAAACAATAGAAAAGAAACAAAATAGTTCGAAACAATAAATACCAAAGGTATTTCACAAACCCCAACTAAATCCCGATTCAAATGAGTCGGGATTTTTTATTTCTTAGCAAAATTAAAGAATAGTTCTTTCCCTTTTCTTGGAGCTATTGAATTATAACATTCATTTAAATTATTTATGTAGAATTTTGGTTCAAATAGTTTACGGTACTCAGAATAGGTTCCACCAAATGGGGGACCATTTTCCTCAAATAGATGATTAAATAATAATCCCACAATTTTACCTTTTGGTGCCAGTAAGGAGTTTGATTTTATTACATATTGTTCTCTTTGCTCGGGAGAAATGGCGCAGAAAAATGTCTGTTCAATGATTAAATCAAAGCTGCCCGAAAAATCAAAGAAATTAATTTTGGTAATTGAGCAATGTCCTAGTTGAATCCATTGAGAAAGATCTAATTTTAACCTTTGGATTAGTGTTTCAGAAATATCTATTAAATGAACATTTGTAAAACCATGATCGAGTAAATACTTAGCCTCATAAGCATTACCGCATCCAGGAATTAGAATTTTTATATTTTTATTAGTTAATTGATCAAAATAAGTTTTCAAAGGCAAAGAAATTTCACCTATGTCCCATCCTGTTTTACTTTGTTTATATCGGTTTTCCCAATAAAGTTCGTCAATTGTTGGCATAATGATACTACTATCTTATCTTCGCCCAATATATATATTCTTTATAAACTATGAAGTTTTTTGTTGATACAGCTAATTTGGCTCAAATTAAAGAGGCCAATGATTTAGGAATTTTAGATGGTGTTACAACCAATCCTTCTTTAATGGCCAAAGAAGGTATTAAAGGTGAGGCAGCTGTATTACAGCACTATATTGATATCTGTAATATTATTGATGGAGATGTGAGTGCAGAAGTTATTTCAACAGATTATGAGGGAATGATCGCTGAAGGAGAAAAGTTAGCAGCACTTCACCAAAATATTGTTGTAAAAATACCAATGATAAAAGATGGTATTAAAGCAATCAAATATTTAACATCTAAAGGAATCAAAACCAATTGTACTTTGGTGTTTAGTTCGGGTCAGGCAATTTTAGCAGCTAAGGCTGGTGCTACTTATATCTCACCTTTTATTGGTAGATTAGATGATATTTCATACGATGGTATCCAATTAATTGCAGAGATCTCTCAGATTTTTGCAGTTCAAGGTTATCAAACTCAAATATTGGCAGCATCTATTAGAAATCCAGTTCATATCATTAAATCTGCTCAAGTGGGTGCTCATGTGATAACAAGTCCTTTGTCTTCCATTTTGGCATTGTTAAAACATCCTTTGACAGACAGCGGTCTTGCTCAATTCTTAGCAGACCATGCGAAGTCGAATGCATAATTAATTTAAAATAAAATAAAAAGGCTGTTTCATTTTTTGAAGCAGCCTTTTTTGTTAGAACTCAGCTAACTTGAATTATTATTATTATTATTTCAATTCAATTAAATTAACAAATAAACGATATGCACCCGGAACACCCGCTGGTAATTGTCTAAAGAAGGCTAATCCAGTATAAACAAAATATCCTTTTCCAACTTTAGAAATAATTAGGGAGCCATTGTTTTCTTTCTCCCCAGGGTCGGCCATACTTAATAAACTTACATAATTAGAATCTAATTCTCCTGCAAAATAAATTCCTCTTTCTTGTACCCAGTTTTCAAAATCAGTTTGGGTAATTTTATTAGGTATATTTAATGCAGGATGATTTGCTTGGAGGTATTTGACACTCGCATTTTCATCTGTAATACGGTCTCTGGTTATTTTAAATTTATATGGACCAATATCACTTTGTAATGGACCTGCCCAAGAATTGGTATTGTATTGCACAACAATGGTTCCTCCATTATTCATGTATTCATTGAATTTTGTTTTTAGTTTACTTAATCCTTCTATCGTATTAAAAGCTCTCACACCAAAAACAATCGATTCATATTTTGATAAATCTTCATTGGCTATCTTAAATTGATCTAATTCGGTCACATCATATCCTATAATTTTTAAACAACTTGCTACTTCATCACCAGCGCCTTGGATATAGGCAATATTCTTTTTACTTCTCTTTAAATCCAAATTTACCAATTTCCCTTCTGATTCTGGCAACAAAACTTGGGTAGGAATATGATTATACTTTATTTCTTTTATTCCAGATTGATATTTACCCACCTCATTTTTAGCCCAAATTAGAATGCTTCCAGATTTAGATTGTGTGGTAGCCTGAATTTGAAATTCAATTATTTTCTCCTCCTCTTTTTGTAATTCAATTTTTTGCAGCTTGTTTGGACATTCCCAGTTTTCAGGAAGTTTTATTCCTATTTCATAGGTATTTTTTGACTCTGAATACGATTTTAATTTCACCTTGCATTTCGCATCCGAACCATTAGTGCTAATTAACACATCATTTAAAATCTCAATTTGTATTGGATTTATAGCTACAAAATTTCTATGTAACTCTCCTTTTTCTGGATCAACTTGTTTATGAAAAGCCTTTCTTTTGATAACAATAAAATTATTTCCAATTTTTAGTTTAAACCTGATAGGAATTTCGAAATCCTGAGCATAATCCATACAATGAAATTCTGATAACTCTTGTTGGAACATAGATTGGACAGGAGGGTTATTTAACCAATATAAATTACCTAAATTTCCATT
This sequence comes from Bacteroidia bacterium, assembly GCA_049242065.1. Classification (GTDB taxonomy): domain Bacteria; phylum Bacteroidota; class Bacteroidia; order UKL13-3; family UKL13-3; genus CAISCU01. The sequence goes on along the minus strand of JBMLPO010000088.1, from coordinate 4,678 downwards.
GCATAAAATTGTTTTAAATCCAGATGTATAAGGAATATTTAACTTCAATTTTTCATTCAGTGTTTTTGTAATTTTAGCAAATTCACAGTTCTTTTCTGCTCCATTTTGTTGTAGGACAATTTCTGCAATTTCTATATTCGGATTCAATCGACTAACAAGAAAAAGTTTGATAGAAATAGAGTCGCCTTTAGCAATTAATGCAGACTTTTCTATTGTTGATTCAAGAAAAATCCCATTGATAGAGATGATTAAATTTTCTAATAACTTTAGATGGTAGAACTCTTCAGTGAAGCCTAATTGTTTTAAATAATTTTGCGCTTTAAAAATCAATTTATTGGTCTCATCTAATTTGTTCTTTTTCCATGATTGAAAAATCTGTTCAATAATTAATTGGTATTTTCCACTTGGGTCGATGAGTAAATTGCTTAATTCAAGTCGATTAAAAATATTTCCACTTAATTGGTTTGTATCACCCATTATTGGTTTGAAATATTCGAATTGTTCTCCTCTTTGTAAGGCTGATCCGAATCCCTGACTTTTATGCATACTTCTGCTTTCGGCGGCTATTTCCCCATAACTTTTTCCAAGTATTGAATTAAATCCACCAACATCTAATTTAATCAAATGACTTAAATCTGCATTGGGGTTAAAGAAACGAGCTGTTGAATTATGAAACAGTCTTTTGGTTTTCCATACCTGAACTTTAGAAAGTTGTTCAGGGAATTTATTTGGGTCGGCAGCCGCAACAAATGCTTCTTCTGCTAATAATGCTGAAGCAGTATGATGACCATGTCCGCCGCTTCCATCTGTTGCAAATCGAGTAATAATTACATCTGGCTTAAACTTTCTTATTACATAAACTACATCCGCTAAAATGAGCTCTTTGTTCCATTTGGAAAAAGTTTCTTCAGGATTTTTACTGTAACCAAAATCATAGGCCCTTGTGAAATATTGTTCACCTCCATCTTTCATTCGGGCTGCCATAAGTTCTCGTGTTCTAATTACTCCTAATTCAGTTCCTTGCTCAGGGCCAATTAAATTCTGACCTCCATCACCTCTCGTAAGTGAAAGGTATCCTGTTCTTAAACAAAGGCCATTTGCCAAATAAGATATCAATCGGGTATTTTCATCATCAGGATGGGCGGCTAGGTATAAGACAGAGGCTCCTTTTCTGAGCTTATTGAATTGTTGTTCTATTTCAGCTTGGTTAAAGCTTTGCGTGGCTTGTGAAAAAGTTACATTCGTTTTTAAAAAAAAGAATACCGAGAGGATGATCCATTTATAGTTCATGGGATAAATGTATTGGTTTGTCTTATTTTTTTAAAGAATAAAATGATAAATAAAAGATTCTTAACAATTAAAACTCATAAGAGTCATTTTTCATGAATGAAATTTTGATTTAATTTGTTGACGCTATGGGAAATATTTTAATCAAAAACATCAAAGGCCTATATGGAATTGATGAGAGTGGAAGGCAAGTAAGAAAGGGTAAAGAGATGGCTGATTTACCTTTTATTGAAAATGCATGGCTTTGGATAAAGGATGGATTGATTGATGATTATGGAAGCATGTCTAATTTCAACATGTTTGATGAACGTTTCACCAAAACTCCAGGTATTGATATAAAAGATGCCACAGGAAAATTTGTGCTTCCTTCTTATATAGATTCTCATACCCATTTGGTATTTGCACATAGTCGTGAAGAGGAATTTGTGATGAGAATTAAAGGTAAATCTTATGAAGAGATTGCTGCTGCGGGTGGTGGTATATTAAACTCTGCTGCAAAGCTAAGAACCATGACAGAGAATGAGCTATTAGAGGGGGCTTTTGGTAGGCTGCAGGAGGTAATGAAATATGGTACGGGTGCAATTGAAATCAAAAGTGGATATGGATTAACATTGGAAGACGAGTTGAAAATGTTACGAGTTATTCAACGGTTAAAATTTATTTCTCCTATAGAAATTAAAGCTACTTTTTTAGGTGCTCATGCCATTCCACTTGATTATAAAAACAGAAGGGAAGATTATATTAAATTGGTCATTGAAGAGATGTTACCAAGAGTAGCCGATGAAGGACTAGCAGATTATTGTGATGTGTTTTGCGACCAAGGTTTTTTTACGGTTGATGAAACAGATAGAATACTTCAAGCAGCGGCAAAATTCAATCTAAAGGCTAAAATTCATGGTAATGAGTTAGGAATAACAGGTGGTGTTCAGGTGGCAGTTAAGAATAATGCCTTAAGTGTAGATCATCTAGAATATATTGGAGAAGAAGAAATAGCTTGCTTAAAGCCAAGTATGACTATGCCAGTTGCTTTACCCAATTGTTCTTTCTTTTTAGGACTTCCTTATGCGCCAGCAAGAAAAATGATAGATGCTGGTTTGCCAGTTTGTTTGGCTACCGATTATAATCCAGGAAGTTCTCCTAATGGTAGAATGGGATTTGTTGTGAGTTTAGCTTGCACACAAATGAAATTAACGCCAGAAGAAGCTATTAATGCGGCAACCATTAATGGAGCTTATGCACTTGAATTAAGTGATACGCATGGAAGTATTTCAAAAGGCAAAAAAGGTAATGTTTATATTACGAAAGAAATTCCTTCTATTGCTTATTTACCTTATTCCTTCGGAGTTCCTAGTGTAGAAACAGCAATTGTGGCTGGAAAGAAAATAGCCGTTAATTATTGATTCAAATTTTAATCATAAAAAAGGTCGTGATGATTATTTCACGACCTTTTTTATGAATGAGAATATATGATTTATTTGTTATCCAGCGTGATCATTCTCATGAGTTCTTCTCTTGTTTTTGCATCCTGAAATTTACCACCATATTCAGCTGTTATGGTGCTGCTGGTAATGTCTTGAACTCCTCTCATCGCAACACACATATGGTCTGCTTCAATAATAACAGCAACATCTTGTGTATGTAAAACATCTTTTAACATGTTAGCAATTTGAATGGTCATTCTTTCTTGTACTTGTGGACGCTGTGCAAAGTATCTCACTATCCTGTTTAATTTGCTCAAACCAACTACAGAACCATTCGGTATGTATGCCACATGTGCTTTACCTATAATTGGCACAAAATGATGCTCACATACGCTATGGAATGAAATGTTCTTTTCTAAAAGGATGTTTTTGTACTTAAACTTGTTTTCGAAAAGTTTAGCTTCAGGCATGTTTTTAGGATCCAATCCTTTGAACATTTCTTTCACGTACATTTTAGCAACCCTATTAGGAGTTCCTTTCAGGCTGTCATCATTCAAATCAAGACCAAGAATCAACATGATTTCTTTGAAATGTTTTTGAATTAATTCGATTTTTAAATCATCATCTAATTCAAAAGCATCAGCTCTTAAAGGTGTTTCCATTGAAAACAATTGATGATCCTCATGTTGATCTTCCATATTTGTATGATTATTTTCCGCTGTATTCAACAAAGTTTCTTTCGGTTTCATAAAGTGTTATTTTTAAATGGTGTTTAGCTGGAATGAAGTTTCTAAGTATTTTCCAAATTACAACAGCGATGTTCTCTGCTGTCGGATTCAGATTTTTAAATTCTTCAGTGTCGAGATTCAAATTCTTATGATCAAAACGGTCTTCGATTTGAGATTTAATCAAATCACTTAGAACTTTCATGTCCATCATATATCCTGAAACCGGATCTATTTCTCCGCTAACTGTAACAATTAAATCATAGTTGTGACCATGATAATTGGGATTATTACATAAACCAAAATATGATTTATTTTTTTCAGATGACCACTCGGGTACATGTAACCGATGTGCTGCATTAAAATGAGATTTCCTGGATATACTAATTTCCATCAGGTTCGCAAGTTAAGCATATAAACAAACAAGAATCACTTTTCATCTTTAGATTCATTTAACTTAGATATGAGAGAGAACATCAATTCAGGTATTTTGTTTAAGTTATTTGTTAAAATCTTAATTATTGTCAAGAAAATGTCAGAATTTTCTTCTCTTTTGAAGCCGCTTTGTTCATGAAATCAAATGAATTACAAGTGTATTTAAAATTAAATGCCTGATAATCATGGTTATGTGTTTTGTTTAACATATTCTTTCAAATATTAAACAAAAAGGCTTGCATAGGACAAATTACAAGCGTAGGTTTGTTTAACAATTCAACCTAAAAATTAAACAACATGACCTCCATTGAATTCAAAAGATTAGTAGAAAGAGAAGCACGTCCGTTGAGACATTATGCTTATCAATTGACAAGAAATGTTGAAGATACCAATGATTTGGTGCAAGAAACAATGTTAAAGGCATTTACCTATCAGGATAAGTTCGAAGATGGAACTAACTTGAAGGGATGGTTGTATACAATCATGAAGAATACCTTCATTAATAATTACAGAAGAATGGTAAAGCGCAATACCTTTATCGATCAAACTGATAATGACTTTTACTTAGATAGTGTTTCGTTAAGTGTAAAAAATGAAGGTGAAAGTAAGTTTATGATGAATGATATAGAAAAGGCAATCGACGCTTTACCGATGAGTTTAAAAAAGCCTTTCACTATGAATTATAAAGGTTTCAAATACCACGAAATCGCAGAAATATTAAACATTCCAATCGGTACAGTTAAAACTAGAATATTTGTTGCTCGTCGTCAATTACGTCAATCTTTGAATCATTATGGTTCTATGTATGGT
>JBMLPO010000087.1:0-13677 GCA_049242065.1 Bacteroidia bacterium | reverse complement strand
TACCATTCATTATATGAAAAAGAATTATGATGCAGCCTATACTTATTATTCTGCATTAGAAAGAATAGCTTCATTAAAAGACAATTTAATGGTTTCTATTTTAGGTCAAATGCGTTGCGCAAATTTGCAAGGCAAATCAGATTCTGCAAGTGTTGCTGCATTTAAATATATCAATTCAGGAATTGGACTAAAAGACCAATTGCTTGAAGCGCATATTATAGCTGGAAGATTTTATATGAACCGCATGAAACTAGATTCTGCACAAATGGAATTTGCTGGTATTTTAAGAGAAACAAAAAACATTTACGGAGCAGAATCTAAATACAATTTGGCACTGATTCAATTCTATAAAAAAGAATATAAAAATGCACAAAAGAGTATTTATGACTTAGCAGATGTATTCAGTGCTTATGAATATTGGGTAGCTAAAGCTTATTTGTTATTGGCTGATGTGTTGGTAAAACAAAACGATTTTTTCCAAGCAAAAGCCACTTTACAGAGTATAATTGATAATTATGAAGGTCAAGATATTCTAACATTGGCAAAGGTAAAAATGATGGAAGTAATTGAATTGGAGAATCAGCAAAAAGACAAACAAAAACAACAAATCGAACAAAGGATCAAACAAAATGAAAACAAGTAATAAACATCTTTTAAAATATTTGTTTGGTACTGCCTTAATAGCTGTTGGATTCATTCCTCAAGCCAGTTCACAAACAAGAGATACACTGATAAACAATAGTGTGTTTGATGTAGAAAAAACATTCAAGCCTATTTTATCAGATGCCATTAAAATACCTGTCAACCCCAATCCAGAGAAACCTGAATTAAAAAGACCGGATTTTAAATACAATGTTGAAGCCAATAAACCAGCAAGTCTTGAACCCAATGTTTATACAATTAAACCATTGAGTTTAGGCACCTCATTATTACCTAAACTGAAGAACAATTATACCAGATTTGGTTTCGGAAACTATTCAACTCCCCTATTCGAATTTTATATCAATAGCGTAAGGAATAAACAATTTCAAACCGGATTTTTTGTAAAACATCTTTCTTCAAGTGGTGAAGATAACTTCAATAATTTTTCTAACAATACTGTATATGCCTATGTAAAAACATTTAAGGCCAAACAGGTATATTCATTAGACGCCTATTATTACAGAAACAGAGCCCAATTATATGCAATGCCGGCAACTGTATCTGATGCTGAAAACTTAGGAAGATTAATCTATGAAACATTTGATGTTAAAGGCAGGGCATCTTCTGCAAAAAAAGATAGCAGTGGATTTGCTCACCAAACCGACTTAACATATTATAGATACCAAAACAACCTCAAACAAAATGAAAATGATTTTGGCCTTAGAAGTGTCTTAAGTAAAACCATTGAGGATATCCCTTTTGAACTGGATGCTGGGTTCAGAATCAACCAATACAACAAAGGTGAAATTACTTATAACAGAAGATTCTTTCATTTAAATCCTGAAATTAAAATTGAAGAAAAAGAGTTCTACTTAAGAGGAGGATTCAATTTAATGTTCATTGGAGATAGCAGTAAATCGAGTGGTCATTTCTTTCCTAAAGCAGAAGGTGGATTTACAATTATACCTCAAAAAATGAGTGTTTATGCGGGTATAAATGGAAATGTTCAAGTTAATACATTAAGAAGTATAACCACAGAAAACCTATTTGTATTAAATCCTGCTTTGAATAATACCATCAATAAATTTGAAGTTTATGGCGGATTTAAAGGTCAGATTGGACCCATGACAGGATTTACGATTCAAACTTCTTCATCAAAAATTGAGAACAATTTGTTCTATGTTTTCGATTCAAGTTCCTTTGCTCAAAGAACCTTATTTGATGAAGGAAAAGGAACATTAACTAGATTATTGGTTAGCGTTAATCACGGCTTTGGAGAAAAGTTCAGAATAAATGCTGCGGCTATTGTCAATAACTATACTTTGTCAAAAATAGCTAAAGCCTACAGCCGACCTGAATTAGAAATCAAAACGAACTTAAGCTATAATCTAGGAGATAAATTCATTCTCAAATTGGATGTATTTTATTGGGGTGAAAGAAAAAGTTTAAGTGTTCTTACCAATGAATCAAAAGAAATCAAATTAGATGCTTTCACAGATGTGAACTTTGGATTGGAATATAGATACAAAAAACACTTATCGGCTTTTGTCAATTTTAATAATATAGCCAACAATACATACCAAAGATGGAATAACTATCCTGTTTATGGTTTTAATTTGTTGGGAGGATTTAACTTTACATTTTAATTTAAAATAATGGGATCATTTAAAGTAAACGGGGGAAAACAATTAAGAGGTGAAATCATCCCTCAGGGAGCAAAAAATGAAGCTTTACAAATTCTTTCAGCAGTACTGCTAACAGAAGAGGAAGTAATCATTAGCAATATCCCTAATATTCGTGATGTAATGAAGCTGATTGAGTTGTTGGGCGATTTAGGAGTAGTTGTAAGAAAAATAGAGGATGGCACTTATTCATTCATTGCAAAAGATATCAATCTTGAATATTTAATTAGCGACGATTTTAAGAAGAAAGGCGCTAGTTTAAGAGGTTCCATCATGATCATCGGACCATTATTGGCTCGTTTTGGTAAAGCATATATTCCTGAACCAGGAGGTGATAAAATTGGAAGACGCCCCGTTGATACCCATCTAAGAGGATTCCAGAATTTGGGTGCCAATTTTGAGCACAACCTAGGAGACCGTTTTTATAAAATCAATGCCAGTAATTTACAAGGCACTTATATGGTTTTAGATGAAGCATCTGTAACAGGTACTGCTAATATTATTATGGCTGCAAGTTTAGCCAAAGGTAAAACCAGTATTTATAATGCCGCATGTGAACCCTATGTGCAACAATTGTGTAAGATGTTGAATTCAATGGGAGCTAAAATTACAGGCATTGGCTCTAATTTAGTTCATATTGAAGGTGTTTCAGCCTTAGGTGGATGCAAACATAGAATGCTGCCTGATATGATAGAAATTGGAAGTTTTATCGGATTGGCAGCCACAACGCAATCAGAAATCACCATTAAAGATTGTTCTATAGAAAATTTAGGAGTGATCCCAAAAATCTTCCAAAGAATGGGCATTCACATGGAATTCAAAGGCGATGATATTTATTTACCATCTCAAGATTCATTTAAAATAGAGACTTTAATTGATGGGTCTATTTTAACCATAAAAGACGGTATTTGGCCAGCATTTACTCCTGATTTAATTTCTATTGCATTGGTAACTGCAACGCAAGCAAAAGGATCTGTTTTGATTCACCAATGGATGTTTGAAAGCAGATTATTCTTTGTAGATAATTTGATTGATATGGGAGCTAGAATTATTCTTTGCGACCCACATAGAGCGGTTGTAATTGGATCCAACAGAGAAACTAAATTAAGAGGCATAACCATGTCATCACCAGACATCAGAGCAGGTGTTTCGATGTTAATTGCTGCTTTGGCTGCACAAGGAACTAGTACCATCAATAATATCGAACAAATTGATCGTGGTTATCAGTTTATTGATAAGCGTTTGCAGGCTATTGGAGCAGACATCACTAGAATTGATTAATGTTTAGAACCCTATTACTTTTCTGCTTTATTTTTTGTTTGAATCTTTCAAAGGCTCAGCAGCTCTCTCTTAGTATTGGAGATACATTTCCTAATTTTCAATACAAAGGAATGTTTCAAAAAGAAAATAAACTTTCAGGCCTAAAAGGAAGTTATGTTTTGATTCATTTTTGGGCAAGTTGGAATACTGAAAGTAGAGAAATGCAATTGGAGTTTATTCCAGTTTATTCAAAATTTAAAGAAAAGAAATTTAGTAAAGGGAAAAAGTTCTATATCGTTTCGATTAGTTTAGATAAAGAGGAGAAATTATTCGAACTAGCTACTAAAAAAGATAACCTGCCTTGGAGCAGCAGCTACTGTGATTTTAAAGGTTGGCAATCTGAATTAATCAGTAGATGTGGAATTCAGCAAATTCCTTCCAATTTTTTATTGAATCCTGAAGGGAAAATTATTGCTATTAATATTAACGCTGCTGAATTAGAGCAATTCCTAAGGGGATTTTAAAATGCCACAATGTCACAATTAACAGGGCTGGCAAAGTCTTTGAACCTTCATGGTAAAAACGAGTGTAAACATGAGCGAAACTGAAAACAAACAAGAAGAGAACAATCACGAAGAGTTGAATTTTCAAGCAGAAGGACCAGGACAAGAAGAGGAATTAAAAGCCATGGCTGATGAAATTCTAAACCATGAAGCTGGTAATTCTGACACAGAAACCGACCCGATAGAAAAAATGAAGGCCGAATTGACAGAGGTTCAAGATAAATACATCAGGTTGTATTCTGAATTTGAAAATTATAAAAGAAGAACAACAAAGGAAAGATCTGATCTATTAAGAAGTGCCAATCAAGAAACCTTGGTTTCTTTGTTACCCGTTTTAGATGATTTTGAAAGAGCATTGAAATCAATTTCTCAGGTTGAAGGCAATGAGGCAATGAAAACCGGAATTGAGTTGGTGTATGGAAAATTAAAAAATACACTCACTCAAAAAGGACTCAAAGAAATGGAAACTACAGGAAAAGATTTTGATGTAGAATTTCATGAAGGAATCACTAAAATTCCTGCACCCACAGAGGATTTAAAAGGAAAGGTGATTGATACATTGGAAAAAGGATATTTCTTAAATGATAAAGTAATTCGTTTTGCAAAAGTGGTAGTAGGCGAATAAATCAACAATAATGGCGAAAAGAGATTTTTACGAAGTTTTAGGAGTAGGTAAAGGAGCATCTGCTGAAGAAATTAAAAAAGCTTACAGACAGATGGCTATCAAATACCATCCAGATAAAAACCCAGGAAATAAGGAAGCTGAAGAAAAGTTTAAAGAAGCAGCTGAAGCTTATGAAGTACTAAGTGATAGCGAGAAAAAAGCACGCTATGATCGCTTTGGTCACCAAGGCATGGGTGGCGCTGGTGGCGGCGGACAGCACATGAATATGGATGATATCTTCAGTAATTTTGGAGATATTTTTGGAGATGGACATCCTTTTGAATCGTTTTTTGGTGGCAGTGGCAGGGGACAAAGAGGTGGAAGCAGACAGCGTGTTGGAACGAATTTAAGAGTAAAGGTTAAATTAACTCTTCAAGAAATTGCTACAGGTGTTGAGAAAAAATTAAAGGTAAATAAACAAGTTGCCTGTAAATCTTGTAATGGCAATGGAGCTAAAGATAAATCATCTTTTAAAACCTGCGGTACTTGCGGTGGCGCTGGTCAAGTAAGAAGAGTTACACAAACTTTCCTTGGGCAGATGCAAACAACGAGCACCTGTCCTACTTGTAATGGAGAAGGCAATGTGATAACCAATAATTGTGGCTCTTGCAGAGGAACAGGTAGAACTGAGGGAGAAGAAATCATCAGCATTCAAATACCTGCTGGTGTAGCAGATGGCATGCAATTGAGCATGAGTGGAAAAGGAAATGCTCCTGAAAGAGGCGGAATACCGGGCGACCTGATTATTCTTATAGAAGAAATTGAAGATCCAGTTTTAAAGAGAGATGGCAATAATATTGTTTATGATTTATTCTTGAATTTTGCCGATGCAGCCCTAGGAACTACAGTTGAAATACCTAGTGTTAATGGGAAAGTAAAGCTTAAAATTGATGCAGGTACGCAAGCCGGTAAAATATTAAGATTAAGAGGAAAAGGTTTACCAGAAGTCAATTCAGGCGGATATCATGGCGACCAATTGGTTCATATCAATGTATGGACGCCTAAGAAATTAAGCTCAGAAGAAAAAGCCATTTTAGAGAAACTTCGCAATGCTGAAAATTTCGAACCAAAACCAGAACACAACGAAAGAAATTTCTTTGATAGGATGAGGGAATTTTTCAATTAAAGAATCAATATTCTAATTCAATAAGATGCCTGTTTTAGTAGAATCTAGGACAGGCATCTGCTTTATTACCCCAACGAATATATAATGCCAAACCAGAATACCAATAGCCATCAGTGGGTATCCAAGAGCGCTTATACAAGTTACCCGAAAGCATATTGGAGGTAGTTAGATTAAAATTATTTTCCTGGTAGATATTGATATTCTTTGTTATTCTAATTCCAATATTAAAACCAGCATGACCTGTAACTGCAATTCTTTTACTAGGATCATGTTTTTGGCCATCAAAACCATCTGCATAACCATAACCTATAGTTGAAAAGTTTTGAATTTCTTTGGCAGTTACTGGATCTACAGTAAAATATCTAGATTGAAAATAAATAAAACCTAGGCCTAAAGTTGCATTAAAAGTTATTGGAGAACCAGACAACTCAATATTGTCATTAAAACTATGTTGAGCTGTAAATTGAGCATCTTGAAAAATACATTCCACACCTTGAGTATTTTCTGACTTGAGGGTCAACATGGAAGTGTTCCTTACAAATCCACCTAACTCCCATTGGTTATTTAGTGCTTTATAAAAACCCAAATTCTGTCCTACTCTATTTTCATTAAAATTTCCGAAACCTGAAGTAATCTCATAATCCATTTGATTACCTAAGTAATAAGTATATCCTGAACCAACGCCCAATCTATAGGTATTTCCACCTCTGGTTCGGGCATTCACCTGAATAGAGAAAATTATAATTAATAAGGCTGAAATGAATGCTTTAACTTGCAAGATTGGGTAATTAATAATTGCAAAATAAAGAAAAATTTAAGGAAAATTTATAGTTTTCAAAAAAACTTATTAATTGGAAAGTAATGAAGAATAATTGGTATTAAAACCACCTAGGACAGCTATTTCGGCCAAATGAACCCACTTTTTTACCCAAGTTTGCATATAAACTAATTCCGGTATAAAACATGGCATCGGTAGGAAATGTAGTCGTGGTTAATAAATTCCCTGATAATTTACTTGTTGAAGTTAACGACAATACATTTTCAAAATATGCAGTCAAATTACCTGTTAATCTGTAACCTATATTAAAGCCTAAATTCCCAACAAACGCTATTTGTTTATCGGGTATATTTTTAAATTTAGAAGCTCTAAACTGACCTTCACCTGAATATCCATAACCAACACTAGAGGCAATTTGAGTTACAGATTGTTTTCTGGGGTCTAAATACATGTATTGAGATTGATAATGAAATACACCAAATCCAAATTGTAAATTATAAGTTAAAGAACTTACATCTATTAGAATATTACTGTTTAAACTCTTTTGAAAATTAATTTGAAATTCATTGAAATTTCCCATTATACCTTGAGTATTATTCGACTTTAAAGAGGCAAAAGAAGCTCTTTTTATAACTCCACCAATCTCCCAATTGTTATTCAGACTTCTATATACACCTATTCCATAACCCAATTTGGTTTCATTAATAACTCCAAAGTTTCTAGTGATTTGGTAATCCATTTGGTTACCAACATATAAGTTCATTCCTGTTGATACACCAATTCGAAAAGAACCTTTAGTTTCATACTTCTGAGTTGCCAACAACCTAGATGGTATGTTATTGGCAAGTTCTGAAGCACTTAGCTCACCAAAAAAACCAGCAAATCCAAGTATTAAAAACAAGAAAAATTTGGCCTTACTTAAATCCAATCTCCTAATCATGGCGTAAAAATAATATTCCTTATTGATTAAACGATATTGTTTTTAGTAAAATAAAAATAATTTAACTATTAAAATCATATTAATGCATGTTTGAATCCTAAAAATTGTTATTCATCAAAAATAAATACAAGTTATAGCCTGATGTAATTTTTCCAAATTCTCTAAAAACTATTTATCATTTTCTTTAACCTTTCAATAAATAAAAAGCATTTCAAGCCAAATTTTTCTTTTCTTGCATCTATGATTATTCAAGCGAAAGAAGTAACTAAAACTTACAGCAACCATGTAGCGCTCAATCAGCTTAGTCTTGACATTCCGGAGGGTAAAATCTATGGATTATTAGGTCCAAATGGTGCAGGAAAAACTAGTTTTATTCGTATATTAACCCAAATCACACAAGCAGATTCTGGCAGTATTGTTTTTAATGGAAGTACACTAAATCCCAATCATATCTACCAAATGGGCTATTTGCCAGAAGAAAGGGGCTTATATAAGAAAATGGAGGTAGCGGAGCAGTTATTGTATTTTGCAGAATTAAAAGGAGTTTCGCCAAAAGAAGCGAGAATTAGATTAAAATACTGGGTAGATAAATTCGAAATTAAATCTTGGTTAGGCAAAAAAGTGGAAGAATTGTCTAAAGGTATGCAGCAAAAAGTTCAATTCATTGCAACTGTGCTTCATCAACCCAAATTGATAATTCTAGACGAGCCGTTTTCTGGCTTCGATCCTATCAATGCGCAACTACTGGTTGATGAAATTCTTCTCTTAAAAGAAAACGGTGCTACCATCATATTTTCAACCCATAGAATGGATTCTGTTGAACTACTTTGTGATAAAATTGCTCTTATCAATCGTTCTCAAAAAGTTTTAGAGGGAGATGTAAACGATATCAAAAATCAATTCAAGTCAAATAGCTTCGAGTTAATTTATCACGGTGATTCTATAGTAGAAAACGACTTGTTCACTGTGGTGGAAACCGATTCTAAAAGAGGAAAATCGGCCATCATTTCATTAAAACAGGAATTAAAAAATAATCAGATTATTCAATCTCTCCTTCAACATAATATTGAGATCATGAGCTTTTCTGAAAAACTTCCAAGTATGGAAGAAATATTTATTCATGCAGTAGAATCAAGTAATTCAATCAAGTAATATGAGAAAAATCTGGCTGGTTACAAAAAGAGAATATCTAACTAGGGTAAAGAAAAAATCGTTTTTGGTGATGACTCTCGTTTCGCCATTGTTAATCGTATTATTCTATGGTATTATCTTTTATTTTAGTTTTAATAAAGATATATCAGATACTGCAAAAAAGGTTTTAATTGTAGATGAATCTGGTACGTTCAAAGATCAACTAAAAGATAGCAAAACCATTCATTTTGAATTTGCTGATATCCAACAAAATCAAGTTCAAAAAATCTTGGAGATGGAGGATGTTTATGGTATAATTTTCATACCTAATTCCATGGATTCAATTAATGATTTGGAATTCCTAGGTAAAGAACAACCCAGTCTCAATACCTTGGATTATATCGAAGGTCAGTTTTTATCTACCCTAAAAAACAAACAACTTTCAGAAAAAGGAATTGATAATGAAATCCTCAAACAAATCAATGGATTAAAAATTAATCTCAAAACCATTAAATACACTGATAAAGGAATAGAAAAAGGGAATTCAGGTGTAACAACCATGATTGGTTTTGTGGGTGCATTTCTCATTTACCTCTTTATATTTCTTTATGGTATTCAAGTAATGCGCGGGGTTATTGAAGAAAAGACAAACCGTATTGTTGAGGTAATTATCTCATCAGTTAAACCATTCCAACTGATGATGGGAAAAATTACAGGTATTGCAATGGTTGGTCTCACTCAATTTTTAATATGGGTGGTTTTGGTAAGCACTTTAAGTGGTCCAGTTGTAGGTGGCGTTATGAAACTAATGGATGTGAATCCCACTGAAATTGCTGCTGCGCAAGGAACTCAAATTCCAGAAAAAGCAATCAATCAGGAGAACGGAATTTCTGGTTTTGTGAACGACTTAGGTAATTTCAATTTCACTCTGATTTTGGCCATGTTCTTATTCTACTTTATTAGTGGTTATTTGTTTTATGGTTCTTTATTTGCTGCAATAGGTTCTGCTGTTGATAATGAAACGGATACACAACAATTTATGTTTCCAATGACCATGCCTCTTATTTTGGCATTTGTATTGGCTCAGAGTGTGGTGGTCAATGCACCGAATGGAGATATTGCTGTTTGGCTTTCTATGATTCCTTTCACCTCTCCTATTGTTATGATGGTTAGATTGCCTTTTGGTGTTCCTACTTGGCAAATTTTATTATCCATGGCTTCAATGATTGCAGGTTTCGTATTCACTGTATGGCTAGCAGGCAGAATTTACCGAATTGGAATTTTAACATTTGGAAAAAAACCTAGTTACAAAGAAATTTGGAAGTGGTTATTTATGAATAATTAAATGAGTAAAAATCCGGCTAAAGAAGTCCTTAAAATTAAATCTTTCAGAGCATTTTTAGGAACCCGTTTGTTCCTAACTCTCGGTTTTCAAATGCAGGCAGTTTTAGTTGGATGGCGAATTTTTGAACTTACAAAAAATCCTCTTTCACTTGGCTTAATTGGACTTGCTGAAGCAATACCTGCTTTGTCGGTCGCTTTATATGCGGGACATCTTGCCGATATAAAAAATAAAAAAAAGATATTGGTGATTTGTCTATTGGGTTTAATAGTAAGTAGTATTGGCTTATTTATTGGTAACTCTTTATTATTTGATTTAGACAATTCAACCCGGGTCTATTTCATTTATTTTTTTATTTTCACAAGTGGAATTGCGCGTGGTTTTTATGCCCCTTCCTCTTTTTCTTTGATTCCGAAATTGGTACCAAAAGAAATTCTCGTAAATGCTGGAACCATCAATTCAACAGTCTGGCAATTCGCTGCGGTTGTTGGTCCTGCTTTGGGGGGAATGATCTATGGTTTTGCTGGAATAGATTGGAGTTTTGGACTGATTATTTTATTCATGCTGATTGGTCTTTATCAATTAATAAATGTACATGGAGATTTTAGTCCGAGCGGCGGCCAATCAGAAGGAATTATACTTCGACTTAAAGAAGGCATTGGTTTTGTATTTAGTAATAAAGTAGTGTTGTCGGCTTTATCACTTGATTTATTCTCAGTTTTATTTGGTGGTGCTGTAGCTTTATTGCCCATATTCGCTGATGAGATTCTAAAAGTAGGACCTCAAGGATTGGGAATATTAAGAGCAGCTCCTTCCTTTGGTGCTGTTATTACCATGAGTCTTTTATCTATTCATAAAAGTATCCCACAACCTGGAAAAGTGTTGATTGCTGCCGTTGCAGGATTTGGTTTATGTATGATTGGATTTGGACTTTCAGAGTCATACATCTTATCTATTGTTCTATTATTTCTCAGTGGAGCCTTTGATAGTGTTAGCGTAGTTATTCGCTCCAATATTCTACAATTACAAACTCCTGATCATATGCGTGGACGGGTTTCTGCGGTGAACACCATGTTTATTGGTTCAAGCAATGAAATTGGTGCCTTTGAAAGTGGATTGGCAGCAAAACTGCTCGGAACGGTTCCGTCTGTTGTATTTGGAGGCATGATGACTCTGGCCATCGTGGGTTTTACCCAAGTGAAAGCCAGAGCCTTAAAAAACTTACGATTTGATTAAGCTTTTTTTGCAGATTCAATCTCTTTTTTGATACTTAAATCAACGGGCTGAGGAACCAATTCTTCCAATAAAGCTACATCTAAAACTTCAAGCATGTTTTTTACATAATGGAATTGTAAATCCTTTAAATAATCTGCTTTGATGTCTTCTACGTCTTTTCTATTGGCTTCGCATAGAATAATATCTGTAATGCCAGCTCTTTTTGCAGCAAGAATTTTTTCTTTCACACCTCCAATTGGAAGTACCTTTCCCCTTAAAGTGATCTCGCCGGTCATGGCCAAATTAGGCTTTATCTTTCTTTGTGTGAAAACAGATGCTAATGAGGTTAACATGGTAATACCAGCAGAAGGTCCATCTTTCGGAACCGCACCAGCAGGAACGTGAATATGCAAATCAAAATGATCAAATACTTCAGGATTGATTTGTAAATAAGCACAATGTGATTTTAAGAAAGTTAAAGCTGTAATAGCAGATTCTTTCATTACCTCACCTAGGTGCCCAGTTAAAGTTAGTTTTCCTTTTCCAGCTGTTAATCTACTCTCCACAAAAAGAATTTCTCCACCTACACTCGTCCAAGCTAAACCTGTTACTACTCCTGCTACATCATTGCCTTGGTACATTTCTTTTTCAATTCTTTCTGCACCTAAAATTTGATGTACCTTTTCTAAACTCACCTTTTTATCATACTTATTACTCATCACCTTTTCTTTAGCAAAATGGCGAGCAATTGATGCAATTTGTTTTTCTAAACCTCTTACTCCACTTTCTCTTGTATAAGACTCAATTATCTTCTCCAAAACTTCAGCAGAAATATCAAAATCCTTTAAGGCTAATCCGTGATTTTTCTTTTGGCGTGGTATCAAATATTTGATAGCAATTTGAATTTTCTCCTCGATGGTATAACCATTGATTTCAATGATTTCCATTCTATCAAGCAAAGCTGGTTGCACTGAATCTAATGAGTTAGCAGTAGCAATAAACATCACTTTTGAAAGGTCATACTCTATTTCTACATAATTATCATAAAAGCTTCCATTCTGTTCAGGATCCAAAACTTCTAATAAGGCGCTCGATGGGTCACCTCTAAAACTATTACCTAATTTATCAATTTCGTCCAATACAAAAACAGGATTACCTGATTTTACCTTTTTCAAATTTTGAATGATACGTCCAGGCATGGCGCCAATATAGGTTCTGCGGTGTCCTCTAATTTCACTTTCATCGTGTAAACCTCCCAAGGCCACTCGAGCATATTTCCTGCCCAATGCCTTTGCAATTGATTTACCCAAAGATGTTTTACCAACTCCTGGAGGTCCATATAAACAAAGGATTGGACTTTTTAAATCATTCTTTAATTTGATAACAGCCAAATACTCAAGGATTCTTTGCTTTACCTTTTCTAAGCCAAAATGGTCTTCATTTAAGATTTTTTCAGCTCGTTTTAAATCGAAATTATCTTTAGAAATTTCATCCCAAGGTAAATCCAAAAGCAATTGCAAATAATTGATTTGAATGCTATAATCAGGAGCCATTGGGTTGATTCTTCTAAGTTTTTCAATCTCTTTCTGAAAAGCTTCCTTAACATGATTGCCCCACTTTTTCTCAGAGGCAGCTTTCATCAGATTTTCAACTTCTCTCTCTGGAGAATCGCCGCCCAATTCCTCTTGAATGGCTTTGATTTGTTGTTGAAGAAAGAAATCCCTTTGTTGCTTATCTAAATCACCACGTACTTTACTTTCTATTTGAGCCTTTAATTCGGTAAATTGAAAATCTTTGTTTAAAGCCTCTAATACTTTTTGAGCCCTGGTTTTAAAATCAAAAATTTCAAGGATTTGCTGTTTAACAGAAACCTCTGCATTTAAATTAGATGCTACAAAATTTACTAAATAACTCGGTGTTTTGATATTTCTAATAGCAATGCCAGCCTCACTTGGGATATGAGGAGACATAGAAACAATCTTTTGTGAGATTTCTTTGATAGATTCAACAATAGCTAAGGATTCATCATCACCATTATAATCCAATTCCTCCACCGCTTCAGTTTCACAAGTCAAATAAGGATCATTGCTGATTTGCTTGAGTAACTTAAATCTTCTTTTACCCTGAATGACTGCCATGGTGCTACCATCCGGCATTTTAATCATTCTTACAATGCTGGCCATGGTTCCATAAACGTACAAATCCTTCATCTCAGGATCTTCTGTTTCAGAATTTAACTGAGTAACCACTCCAACCATTTTTTCAGAAGTCTTATTCACATCCTTTAACAAGTTGATAGATCTATCTCTACCCACAGTGATAGGAATGACAACA
>JBMLPO010000086.1:0-1013 GCA_049242065.1 Bacteroidia bacterium | reverse complement strand
AATCCATTCAATTTAACTTCTACTGTAACAGCAGGAATTGTATCAGCAAAAGGAAGAAATATCAATATAGTAAATAATCAGTTTCCTATTGAATCATTTATTCAAACGGATGCTGCAATTAATCCAGGAAATAGTGGTGGTGCATTGGTTGATTTAGATGGTAAATTAATTGGAATCAATACTGCTATTGCATCAAATACTGGTTCTTATAATGGATACGGATTTGCAATTCCGGTAAATATTGTAGCTAAAATCATCAAGGATTTAATTGAATTCAAAGAAGTTCAAAGAGGATTTACAGGTATGGATGTAAAAGACATTGATGCTGCAATGGCAACAAAATTAAAAATCAATAACAGCCATGGTGTTTATGTTGATGATGTTTTAACAGAAGGTCCCGCAGACCAAAGTGGCATTCGTAAAGGCGATGTAATTGTATCAGTAAATGAAAAAACAATAGATACTAAAGCCAATTTCGATGAGCAAATTGCTTATTTACGTCCGGGTGATAAAATCAGGTTAAAGTATTTAAGAAATGGAGAAGAAAAGTTAGGTACAGTTTCTTTGTTAAACAGAGAAGGAACTACTGCTATCATGAAAAAAGGAACAGTAAGTTCTGATGCTTTGGGCGCAGATTTTCAGGCAATACCTAAATTAGAAAGAGACAAATTGGGGATTAAAAATGGATATAGAATTTCTCAAATCAGAAATGGAAGAATTGCGATGATGGGCATTCAGGAAGGTTTTATCATCACCAAATTCAATAGAAAAGAATACGAAAAAGTTGAAGATTTAATCAATGATTTAGAGAAGGGCAGAGGGCAAATTCAAATAGAAGGCATATTCCCTAACGGCAGCCGTGCGGTTTATTCGTTTTATATGTAATACTGTTGTATCACCGCTGCAGTACCGTTGTAGAGACGCGCTAAATTTCCTCAAAAAAAATTAAATCGACATGAAAAGATTATCAAAAAAAAAACCATAGCCTAAAAAGCATTGTTAGTTATTTGAAA
>JBMLPO010000085.1:0-2396 GCA_049242065.1 Bacteroidia bacterium | reverse complement strand
ATAGTTTGATTTTCCAAACAGAAAAACAAATCAAAGAATACGGAGATAAAATTCCTGCTGATAAGAAATCGGTAATTGAAAGCAGTTTAGAAACTTTGAAATCGGCACATGCTGCTAAAGATTTAGCTGGAATCGACTCAGCCATGGAAGCATTAAACAATGCTTGGCAAGCTGCAAGTCAGGATATCTATGCTGCTGAACAAGCTGCTGGAGCCAATGCACAAGGTGCACCAAATGCAAACAATGCAAGTGGAGCAAGTGGTGATAATGTGCAGGATGTTGAATTCGAAGAAGTGAAGTAATACTGCCAATCCTATTGCCACTGCTTCCTAAGTAGTAGCAATAGGAACTAAGCCACAAAATCTTGATGTAATTACAAAAAGCGCATCAACAAATAAATATTACTTGAAAGTGTAAAGAAAGTACCTTGATTTTCGAATCAAGGTACTTTTCTTTTTTTAAGGAAAAGGGAGGGGGTGGTGTGAGTGGGGAGTGTGAGTGTGAGTGTGGAGGGTGGAGGGTGGAGGGTGGATACAAACACAAAGGCCGACTCAAGAATTTGAGTCGGCCTTTGTATTTGCATGATTTTCTATATCATCATTCAATTGATTATTGATGTTGGAATCTAAAGTGTTTAACAGATTTTGAAGTAGCCAGTTCAAGTAAGTAAATGCCACTTGGAATAGCCTCAAGGTTGATTTGTTTTTCACAATATCCCAAACCATCAAAGTCTATTCCTGATTTGATTAATTTACCATTGATATCTAAAATTCGGATTTGGATGATATCCTTATCAATTGATTGAAACGATACATTTAATACATCATTGGCAGGATTTGGATAAATCTTCAAGTTATTGATTCCTGGCAATTCATTTAAAGAAGAAGCTATTGCTACAATACTTTTTGCTGCTGTATCTGAGCATGAAAAATTATCGGTAAGTATTAATTTAACTGTATAATTTCCTGAGGTGGTATAAGAGTAATTGCCAATTATATTTCTTACCGTATCAATATTATTATCTCCAAATTCCCATCTTAATTTTTCAAATGGTTTGGTTGTTGTATTGGTAAAACTAAATGAGGTTGCATCTGTAGTTTGTGTAACTGTAAATGTTGGATTGATTTCATCTACAACTTGAATAATACCTGGTTTTGAGGCTACGGAACATCCGCTACTTGTATTCCATTGTTTGATTTGAAAAGCATAAGCACCAGCTACAGGTTTAAACGAATTAACTTGAAATACAAAACTGGTATCATTCACAGATTTCTGTACAACTGAATCAGTTTGTGTTTCTGGGTTTAAATAGTAAAACACAATTGAATCCGCACCCAGCGATAAATTTGAATAAACTTCAAAGCTTTTGTTGTAGTTACACAAATAGTTGAACTTAGATTCAATGTTTGATACGATTGGTTTCAATCCTGATTTGGCTTGAACAAAAATAAATGTATCAATTGGACAAAATAAATTTGCCGAATCATAACAAATGATTTCAATTCCATTAGTTCCTATTGTTAAAGGAATTGCTGCTACATCTCCTGCTGAAGCCCACACAATATTGTTATCAATTGTTCTATATCTCACACTGTATTTTCCATTTAGAGTTGGCTTGGCCACTGAAACCAAAACAGATCCAGTATCAGGTTTAAGGCAAATAGAGGGAGGAGCTTGGATATTTAAAGTTACATTTGGACAAGGTGCATTGCTGCATGATGAAACAGCTATTTCACTTTCCTGACAAACTCCATTTGAGATGGCTTTTAACCATAATTTTTTGGTTTGGTTAGGAGCAGTTGCTTGAACAGATAGTGAATTGACTGTTGAAGAAACAGATGTCCAATTATTGCCTGAGTCCAAACTATACTGGTATGCAATGGCATTGGGAACTGAGGTCCATGAGAAATTGATAAAAGCCTGCGAACTGCTTCCACAGGTTAATTGAGGCGCCGCTAATTTCTGATCTACAGTAATTGTTTTGGTTTGATATTGACTATAACAAAATCCATTAAATACTCTATACTTATACAAGCCAGAAATTAAATTTTTGCCTTTAAAAACTGAATCAGATCCAGATTTTAACAAGATAGTATCCCTATAAAATAAATAATTTGAAAAGGTTCCTGAGCCAGTAAATAAAATTGAATCTGTAGAACAAATCGTATCTTTTGATACATTTAAATTAGAAAGTGGCAATACTCTTTTTGTAACAATAGTAGCAGATGAAGTAGCAAAGCAATTATTTGCATTTGTAACTTTTACGGTATAAGATGCACCATTTGTCACTTTAATGCTAGAAGTAGTTAAAGCACCCGGTTGCCATAAATAACTAAGTCCTGTTCCTGTATTGGCAGATAATGTTACGGTATCTTCATCCCCACAAATATTGGTAG